>JAWDOO010000003.1:0-81324 GCA_046533775.1 Candidatus Nanopusillus sp. | reverse complement strand
AGGAATAAAAGCTGCTTCTAATAATTTAATATTTTTATTAGAAGATGATGATATGTTTACTGAAAATAAGATTAGTAGAATATTTGAAGTAATTGAGAAAATAAAAAATTATGATGAATATGTAATTTTTAATAAGGCTATATTAATTGATCAAACAGGAAAGCCGTTAAAGAATTTAAGACATAAATATATACTTAATAATAGTAGTATAACTCTATATATTAAAGATAAAGATAGATTAATAAGTTATATAAGAAAAATATATTATTCTGTAGATCCCTTTATTTTGTGTTATTTTAATAAAAATAAAAAACTTATAAAGTTAAATGAACCATTAACATATCATAGAAAAAATCAAGAAAGCGTTACACATGGTAAACGTAATAGACAAATGTTAGAAATGATACTAAATGATAGTCAATATATTTATGAAAAAACAAAATGTAAAACTCAAATACCAATTACAGTAACTTATAAAATTATATTGAATCTATTATATAATACTAATTATAAGATATCATTAAAAGAATATATAGAATACTTATTGATACCACCAAAATTTGATGCAAATTATATTAAAAATCTGATAAGAATTATTCTATATATATTTTCTAAAAATCATCTAAAAAAATACTATTTAAGAAAATATATATTTACAGATCTAAATGTACAAAATGAATAGAAAATTGTAAAACTTTGCCATTTACTAATTTAATAAAAATCTCTATAGACAATTTACATTTCTTATATAGAGTAAGAAAAATAAAAAATAGAAGATAATTTAATTAATATATTGTATAAAAAGAAATAAATTTTATATAATTTTTAATTGAAAATATTTTTATGGTGAAACTTGGTATATATGGAACTGTTTATAATTCTGCAGATACTGTTAGAACAACAATTGAAGATCTAAAGAAAAAATTAAAATACGATTTTGTAATTTCTGTTTGTGATAATTTTTCAAAAGATGGAACATTTGAAATATTAAAAGAATATGATTTTATTGATGCATTTCAAAGAAAATCTACAAGAGGATTGGGAAGACAATATGCATTAGAAAATTTGATTAAAAATCATTCCGATGTAGATTATATACTTTATATAGATTTTGATGTCATATTTCCTGATTATCTAAATGAATTAATAAATGGAATTATAAAAATATATAAAGAAAATCAAATTATTGGTTTTGGTGGATTTGCTTCATTAAATACATATAGAAAAATATTAACAAAAGTAAGATGGAGAGATATGATTGTCGCTGAGGATTTTATGTATAGCATTGATATAATTCATAAAGAGTTCGATTTATACTTCCTTGGATTACCCATATCATTTAATCAAGAAAGACCAAAAAGAGAAAGAAAATATGCAAAAGGACTAAAATATCTAAATAGATTATTTAAAATATACTTTAGAGATTATACTTTACATAAACTACTAGCTACCTGGATAAAATTTAATTCAATAAGAGATTCTGAAAGAATTTTACATACCCACCTAAAAGGTATTTTAATACCGCCAGAATTAAATTTAGATAAAAATCTGCTATTTTTAATTATCCCATATCATCCAGGATATTTAAAAAAAATGATAAAAAAATTATCAGAATATTATAATTATGTATATTTATATAAAATGAAAAGAAAAATAAGACCGGGATATTATTTAATAATGTATTACGATTATAAAACAATTGAAAAATATTTACTTAATTTTCTAAAATATAACAACAAACCTTTTGATCCAAACAAAGTAATAAAAATTAATCTAAAATAGCTTTAAATTATCTTTATTTTCTAATACATTTACAAAATTTTCATTAAATTTAATTAATCCATTAACCATATCATACATTTTATTATATAATTTTACAACTCCCAAATCTTGATTATAATTCTCTGGAGAGAAATCTAAATCTTTATCATATTCCTTTGTTGATCTTTCATGTAACATTAATATTCCAGTCAATATTAATATATTTCCAAATATATTTAATGTATCTTTGTTTTTTTCCAATTCTTTTTTAATTAAACTTCTAGCCATTCCTGTATTTAATACATTACTTACCTTTCCACCCATTCTACTAAATAAATTCATAGCAAAGTTGATTAAACTCTCAATAACCTCTTCAGACATTTGATATTTATTAACCAATTCATTAATTGAAAATAAATTATTTAAATCATTTTCATTATATCTAACAATATTTTTTCTCTCATTTTTATCTTTTAATTTTTTCAAAAATTCATCTACTTCTTTTTTATATTTTTCATAATCTTCCTTAAATTTTTTCTTATTTTCTTCAGATAATAACATTTCATACATTATAGAATTCTGATTGACTATTTTCTTTAATTTATCAAATATTTTGTTTTTATTTACAAAATCTTCAAATGAATTATAATTTTTATCTTTTATATCCTTTAATTTTACCATTTGGAATAATAATACTAAACTTTTTACAGAAGAATATAATGATTGTTCTAAATAATATATTGCCAAATTATAATTTTTCTTATTATATAAATCATATGAATCTGATAAATTTTTCTTAGCATTTTCTATTAATTCTTTTGAATATTCTATATTTTCCTGAGGTACTTTCTTAAATAAATTAAAACCAGTCATTAATTTTGCAAGATCAAATATACTAACCATTATTTTAATATAAAATTAAGGTTTAAGAATTTCTAATAATATTTTTGCATCATTTATTATATCATTTATATCTATATATTCATTTGGCATATGTGCACTTTCATTATATGTACTCCACACAATTGCATTCAATCCCTTTTCTCTTAAATATTTTGCATATGTTCCTCCTCCAATTCCTACTAATCTTGGTTCATTATTTTTATATTTTTTAATCGCTTCTTTTAATTCATTTAAAAATTCATTATTATCAATATTTTCTAATATAGATGGATAATCTTTATTTACAATTTCAATATCAACTTTACAATTATAATTTCTTTCAAATTCTTTACATATATATTCTATTGTTTGATATACATCATCTAAATTATAATCTGGTAATATTCTACAATCATAATAAAATATAAATTCTCCGGGTATTGTATTTACATTATCTACATTTTTTTCAACTTTTGTTGGTTCAAATGTACTTTTGGAGGGATTAAATAATTTATTCTCTTTATCATATTTTTCATGTAAAGAATCATATAATTGTAAAATTAATATAGATCCTAATTTTGTTGAATTAATACCTAAATCGGGAGTACTTGCATGTGCTTGTTTTCCAACAACTTTAAATTTTATCCATAGTATACCTTTTTCAGCAATTTCAATATCCAATCCATCAGAACTTCCTGAATCGGGTACTAAAATCCAATCATCCTTTTTAAATAAATTTGACTCTTTTTCCAAAATATATTTTAACCCATATTTACTTCCAGTTTCTTCATCCGAAGCTAATATTAATCCATAATTATATTTGGGTAAAATATTATTGTCTTTAAAATATTTTGCTAATAATATTCCTAAAACAATTCCATTTCCATTATCTTGTACTCCTCTTCCATATATTTTATTATCTTCAATTGTAATATTAAATGGATAATATTTCCATAGATTTAAACTTCCTTCTGGTACGGTATCAATATGTGCAATTATCCAAAATGTTTTTTCCCTATTTTTTCCATATTTTATTGCAATAATATTTGGTCTAGATTTTTCTTTTATCCTTTCATCAGGTGCTTCAATTATTTTAATTTCATCAAATAAATCTTTTACAATATTATACAATACTTTTGCCCTTTCCCATTCACCTTCTCCATTATTATCCGGTCCAATAGATTTAACTGGTATAAATTTCTTATATAAATCAATTATATAATCTTTATATTCTTCTATATTCATAAATAACAAATATTCAATATATTTATATGAGTGTTATAAATGGAGAAGATGCAAAAAAATTTGTAAAAGAATATGTAAAAGTAAATCCTGCAGGAATTGACATAAAACCTAAAAAAATATATAAAATACCTATCAAAAAAATAAAATATATATTAATTGATAAAGATAAGAGAGGATATTTCTTTGATTATAATTTAGATTATGAAGATCTATTAGAAATTGCAATTAATGAAAATAAAAGAAAGGAATTATTAGAAAATTCGTTTAAGAAAATTCCTGATGGATTTATTGAAATAAAACCAAAGAATAATTATTGGGTATTAAATAGAGGATTATATTATTTAGTATTTCCTGAAGTTGAAATTCCAAATGATATGATTGCAATAGCATTGCCAAGGTCTACATTTAATAGATTGGGAATATTGAAATTTGAAAGTGCATTATTTGATCCAGGATATAAAGGAGAATTTACACAGACATATTATTTTCCAATTAATGCAAAAATAAATATAAATGAGGCATGGATACAACTAATATTTATTAAATTAGAAAAGGAATCAAAAGAAACATATAAAGGATACTGGTATGGAGAAAAATATTGAAAAATTAAATAATTTATTATATTTTTCTTTATTTTCAATATATTATAATTCTGTTAATTTTATTTTATATTTAATTATTTATTATAATCCATTAATATTATTCAATGAACTATATAATATTATTTTCTCATTAATTACAATTTTCTTATTTTTAATATCAATGATAATGTATTTAAATTTTAAACATAATTCAAACATAATTATATTACTATTAATTTATATAATAACGAACTTTTTATTTCTTTTTAAATTTCCTTTTATAGTATATAATATTTTATTTTTAATTATTTCTTTTTCATATTTTCTAATTTATTATTTAATTTACAAAGATTTATACAAAATTTTATCATTTTTTAAAATTTTAAAATTCTATAAAATATTTAATATATTGAATTTTCTTAATTTTTTAATTAATATATTAGAAATTTTCATAAATAATTTTATTATACAAACTTCAGAATATATAGTTTTCCTTTCAATTTATTCAACATTTTTATTTATTATTTTATATAAAAATATATATATTTTAATAAAAAAGTATTCTACTTACTATGTTTCTTAAATAAATCAAATATTTCCGGTGGTATCACAACTATTTTTTCGTTTTGACTATTTCTTAATATATCTAAAAACCTTAATACTATACCATAATCACTTTCAGATAATATTTCTGCAGCTTTCTTAAAGTTTTCTGCAGCTTGTAATTCACCTTGTGATTCAATTACTTTTGCCTGTGCTAATCCTTGGGCTCTTAATATTTCTGCATCCCTTTGTCTTTCAGCAATTGCTTTTTGAGTTAATGCAGACAATATTTCTTGAGGAACAATTATATCTTGTATTTTTATTGCAATAATATCAACACCCCATTCTCCAATTTCTTTTTGAATTATATCTCTTAATTCTTTTCCAATTTCTTCCTTTTTTTGTAATATATCATTTAAATTATATTTCCCAAATATATCTCTTAAATTTGTCTGTGCATAATTTAATATTGCTTTATTTAAGTCTCTTATATTCATTATAACTTTTCCAGGATCTATTATTCTATAAAATACTGTACTTCTTACTGTAATATTTACATTATCTGCAGTTAATAATACCTGCTCTGGCAAATCGTAATTTATAATCCTCATATCCACTTTAATCAATTTTTGAAAACCTGGTAAAATATATATTAAACCTCCAGAAAGGACTCCTGAATAATATCCCAATGTAAATATTACTGCCTTTTCATAATTATATATTATTCTTATTCCAGTCAATGTATATATTAATAGGAATATTCCAAATATTATTCCTAATATTCCAAGAAACTTTATCAATAAAAATGACACTAATAATAGTACAAAAAATATTGCCCATTGTCTTATATTACTATATTCTTCCATATTAGGAATATTTTAATTTTGCTTAAAAACCTTATTTTAAAATATTCAATTATGAGTAAAGATGATAAAAAATTAAAAGAAATAGAAAATATATACAAATCAATATTACCATTTCTTACAAAAGAAGCAATTGATAGATTATCAAATATAAAGGTTGTATATCCAGAAAAATTCATGCAAGTTGTTCTGATTTTATATCAATATATACAATCTGGAAAAATAAAAAAGATAGATGATGAATTATTAAAAAATATATTATTGAAGTTATCTGAAAGTGAAAGAAGAGAACCAAAAATAAGATTTATACATTAACTTAATATTTTCTCAGGATGTTCTAATTTATCTGGTAAATATGTATCTGCAACAAATTCTAATGAATTTGCTGCTAATGCATCTTGCTCAACCTTTATTCCATAATCCAACATTTTTCTAAATTGTCTTTGCCAATCTTTAGATTTTTTAAACCAAGGATAATTTGATATTTCATTTATTCTTTTTATATCTCTTTGATTTAATTTTATTACTGCTCCCTTTTTTCTTAGATCATATTCATCTATATCATCAATTGTCATTCCTATGAATTTAACATCTGGAGTAGCTAATAGTTCAGAAAATTGTGATAGATTCATAGATCCTCTTTTAATTACAGAATATATATAGAATCCCCATGGATCTCCATCTGTAAATACATAAACTGGTAAATTTTTTTCCTTTCTTAATCTATGAATTAACCTTCTGACACCTCTTGGAGGTTGACCTTTACTGGTAATTAATATTGCACCATGTTTTTCCGGAAATCTTTCTTCAATTAACCTATCAAACATTGCCTCTTTCTCAACTACTAAAACAAAATCTGCATTTACGTCTCCAATTTCTATATCTTCAATTGTTGATGGGATACTCCAACCACCCCTTCCCAATTTTGAACAGTTCCATTCATCACCTCTTTTTTTATCCCTTAAATATATATCTCCATATATTGCACCCCTTCCTTCAGCTTTTATATGAAACTGTTCTCTTATTGCTTTTATTGCTCTTTCCAAATCTTCAATTACTGCATCAGATTCTTCTTGTTCTTCTATTGTATTTACATTTAATATTGGTATTGTATGTTTTAATTGATAATAAACTTCTCTTAAGCTTGCGGTTTTATCTTTTTCTACCAACTTTTTTGCTAAGGAAGCAATTAATAATGTCTGCATAAATCTTCTTACATGACCCAAATTAAAGAATTCTCTAGATCCAATTTTTTCCTTTAAAGTAATTATATCTCTTTTTTCATCATATTCAATATTTTTTATATTACCCCTTACGGCAAGTTTTATTGATGGGTTTCCAGAAGAAAATTCATTATAAATTTCTTCAGCTAACTTTTTTATTCTATCTAAAACTTCTTCTTTTGATAATTTTTCTATATATTGGACCATTTTATTTTATTATAAGTTAACTTAATAAGCTCAACTTGTTCTTTTTAACATCATTTATCACTTCTATTATCATATCTTCTAATTCTTTTTCGCTTAATAGATTAATTTTTACTGTATCTTTTAACATATTTTTAATTAATGTTACTGCTCTATCATCTTTTCCCTCTTTTAACAAATTTTTTACTTCTCTAACAGATTTTAATATTTCATATATATCATTTACTAATTCCTTCTTTATTCTTTCTTTTACCCTTTTTTCTACTTTTTCTTTTTCAATATCTAGTATAGAACTTAAAGAATCTATAACTTCTAATCCATATCCATATAAATTTTTATATTTATCTCCAATTGTTTCTAAAGCCTTCTTTTTCTTAATATATACTGATAATTCTCTTAGTGCATTTTTAATTCCCAATTCAATTTCTTTTATTATTTCATCATATGGAGCAATTGCTTCCTTTGATTCTGAAGTAAATGGTAACCAGACAGATGCAACATGGACTAATATTGCCATTGGATCCTTTGGAAATTCCCCTTCAACTTCAAATCCATAATGTTTCCAATTAATTTCTTTTAATGCATGTGTTATTGCATCTTCTCCAGATTTATATAACAATGGTACTCTATTTGCAAATCTATAATATTGAAATTCATTTATTTCCCCACCATATGCAATCCCAACTTCTACTATAAATGGTATACCTCTATATAATGCTGGTTTCCTCCTTATTGCAGCCATATATTCTGGTTTAAGTATATTTTCCATACTCTTTAATATTATATCTCTACCAAGAGTTACAATATATTTTGATGGAATTGCCCTCAGCTTTGCATTTTGTAATGCATTGTATAATTTTATAATCTGATCATCATTTAAATTCTTAGGATCAGTATCTGGATCTAATTTTGCTTTCTTTAGTATTTCTATTGCTGTATTTTGTCCTACAGATGAGAATGTTTTAGTTAAAAAATTTAATAATGTTTTTTCTTTTGTCTCTCTTATTAATCTATCAAAATATCCTAATTCAATACCATAAGGATGTGGCTTTACTTCTTTTAATTCTGGAATATCATTTATTATTCTTTTATAAACAAATTTTTCTCCATCTGGATTTTTATAAATTATATTTGCATGTGGATTTATTAATGCTGTTAATCTAATATATTCATCAACAGATTGTTTACCTTTTATATATTGACCTATTAATTTTGCTTTTACAATTGTACCACTTTCTTTTTTCATTTCAATTTCTTCTTTTTCTAAAATTATTGGGCTATTTGTTTTTACATCAATCTTTATTTTATATTTTATTCCTTTTTCTTTATTTTTCATTTTTGTAATAATTTCTACAGGCTCTTTTGTTGTAAGTTGTGAATATAAAGTAACTGCCGATGCTCCAATACCTTGTTTTCCCCTTGTTGATATAAACCTATGAAACTTTGAACCAAATAGAAAACTACCAAATATTTCTGGAACACTTTCATATGGTATACCTGGTCCATTATCTTCTACAGTTACTTTGTAAGCATCATTTTCCAATCTATCTATTTCAACCTTTATATCTGGTAATATTTTATATTCTTCACACGCATCTAATGAATTATCAACATATTCTTTTACTGCAATTAGTAGAGCTTTCCTAGGACTATCGAATCCTAACAAATGTCTATTTCTTTCAAAAAATTCTGCTACAGATATTCTTTTAAACTTTTTATATAATTCAGCTTCTTGAACATCTTGTTTAATTTTTTCTTTCATTTAAAAAATATTTATTTTAATATTTTAAAATGTTATTTAATATATCTTGCAAATTCTTTATCTTTATTCCTTAAATCTTTTATATATTTGTCCAAATAATTGAATACTGTACTATGTTTTTCCCCCTTTATTATTCTTTTTATCCCTTCATATGCTGATTGTAAAGAAATGTTATCTCCAAGTAAGTATATATATTTATCTTTAATAATTATATCAGCATTTGTCCTTTTTCTTAATTCTTCTAATATCTTTCCTTCTTCTCCAATAATTCTTCCCTTTATTCTAACTATATGGTTCATTTTCTTTTCAAATACCTGTTTTAAATCAATTTCTAATATATCCCAATCATTATCTAATATATTTAATAATTTTTTAATATCAAAACCTGCCTTTAATCCCTTTACAAATTTATCAAATTTATATAAGAAATAAAAGTCTTCACAATAAACAATTATTTTATTTTTATTTCTATTATATTTTATATTCCTCTCTTTTAATAAATTTTCAAGTTCACTTACTTTTATATCCTTTATATCAAATTCATATGCATACATAAAAAATATATATTATAAAAATTTTTATACAGTTATTTGACTCAAAACATCCAAATTCAATTCTCTATTTATTTTATAAAATGGTTGTACTTTCAATCCTTCATGCAATGTAATCCTAGATCCTTTATAAAATATACCTATAGGAATTTTTGCATCTTCTCTTAATGTATAATCATATTCCAAAGCCTTTTTTAATGCTTCATCAAAACTTGTTGGATTGTGTCCTATATCTTCTAATTTATACATATGTGTTTCATAATATTTCCTTGTATCATGTTGAGCAATACATGGTTGAATTATATCTACAAATGCAAATCCTTTATGTAATATTGCTTCTTTCATTATATATTTTAAGTGATCTAACCATAATGCATATCCTCTAGCAACGAAAGTAGCACCAGATAATAATGCCAATGCAATGGGATTTAATGGTTTTTCAAATACTTTCATTCCTAAAGATTTTGAATAATATCCCTCTTCGGTTGTAAATGTATGCTGAGCAGTTGTTAATGCAAATACCTGATTATTATGAACAAATAACTTTACATCTGCATTTTCTTTACATGAAGAAATAAAATGATCTATTCCTTCATTATATGTATCTCCATCTCCCTGAAATACTAAAACAGTTAATTCTGGATTTCCCATCTTTATTCCAACTCCCAATGGTAATGCTCTTCCATGTAATCCACTAAATGAACTTAAATTTAAATAATTATGTATCTTTCCAGCACAACCAATTCCTGATGCAAATACGATCTTCCTTATATCAATTTTTCCTTCAGATTCCAATTCTTTTAAAGTAGAAATTATTACTGTATATATACCAAAGTTTGTACATCCAGGACACCATGTAATTTGATAACCAGTCCTTAAATCTTCCATTATATAAATAATATATACCTAAAAATAAAAGGTTAAAGATTAACTAAAAAGTAGAAATTATTTTGTAATTCTTATAATTAATCCGTTGGAATATTTAACCCTATCCCAAATTAAATATCTATATCTTAATTCTGCTCTTGGCAATTCTATATTTTTATATTCCTTTATATCTTTTGCTTCTAACATATAAGAAATAATTATTTCTTCATTTCTTCTTATATTATCAAATTTCCAATTTAAACTATAGTTATTATCCACCTTATAAACTGAAGATGGTTCTACAATTTTATATTCTTTTACTTTTAATGGTTCGTTTATTCTATCTATTAATTTAACCTGATTTAATTGAAATATACTTTTATTTTTTATATTTATTGTTATATCTATTGTTTCTTTATCTAAATCAATTTTCAATATTTCTTTTGATATTTCTACATTATCCCTTAACAATACATAGAATATTATAAATAATACTATCAATATTATAGCTATAATTTCAGCTAATAATAGGTAATTGAAATTTTCATATATTGTATAAGACTGACCAGGTAATAAAAATACATTATATATAGCATATTTAGATCCATTTATATTACCAGTATAATAGTGATTTGGATAAAATGTAGAAAATATTCCATAATAACTTTGTAAATAGTATGTATAATTAATTGGATAATTATATGGATTTGTTATATTTATTATGTATTCTAATCCATTTTTAGTTATTTCTATTAATGGAGTTGTATTTAATTGAAAAACCGTGAAATTTAGATAATATGTATTATTATTTGAATATATTATCAATTGATGATTCCCTATAGAAACATTATCTGATATAAATATTGGAATCTGATATATATTTACTCCAGGACTTAATGTCTCATTATAGAAAGCTGAAAAGTTAATATCTGAAGATATATTAATTGATAAATTCTGACTATAATTGTTTGGATTATTTATTATTCCTATCAAATATATAAAGCTATTTTGAGCTACTGTTGAACTTGATAATTCAAAGTTTATAGATAATGGCAAAATAACGGTTGAATTAGTTATGGTTGGTTGATTATAATATAATACTGGAGTAAATTGAATTATATTTGAATAAAATTCTGAGGTAACATTTAGATTATGCAAATATACAACTATTTCTGGTATTTGATTGATAAAACCCAAAGGTCTCATATATATTTCTATGTTCTCTAATTGACCTGGATATAAATATCCAGAAATCATCGTATTATTTTCTCCTATGATAAAGAACCATTGAGAAGATAGTGGAGAAATATCATAATAATATGTATAACTTGTTGGATTATATATATCTATTTCATATATCGCATAACTATTTGGATTGGATATATTAATTTGATTATTTATTACCACTGGATATCCAATTATTGGCTGCTGCGAATATATTTTTAGCATAATTGGTATTATTAAAATACCTAACAAAAGCTTCTTCCAATCCATGTATAATATTTTCTAATTCAAATATATAAATTATTATATTTAACCATATATCAAACCTATTAGACTAATTATTATTGCTATACTACCAAGTATATAATCAATATAATATATTTTTTTACTTTTTGCTAATTTCATTAAAATACCAATAGTTAAATATCCGACTATAAAAGAAACAATTATAGCAGTTAAAATTCCGTAATATCCTATATTAGATACTACATACATGATATTAGATTTAGAGACTAATATAGTTAGAAAAAATGCTCCAAGAGCTGCTGGTATATATAAAATATATGAAAGTGAAAAAGCAAATTTTGGATCATATTCCATTAATAACATAGTGGATATAGTAATTCCAGATCTACTAACACCAGGTAGAGCCGCAAGACCCTGTGAAGTTCCAATAATAATTATATCTCTTAAATTAAGATCTTTTTTATCCTTTATTTTTATTTTATTCCTTGTATAATATATATAGATTCCATCTAGAATAAGTATTAATCCTAAAATTATCATTGGTATGGATTTATTATAAGCATTTTCCAATAATTTATCAGAAATAATATATAAAGGAGCACCAACTAAGCCTGTAAAAATTGTTGCAATAATTATATAATATAACATTTTTTTATCCTTTAATATTTGATATATATCTCTCCTAAAGTATAATAAAGCAGATAATACTGTTCCAATTTCCATAAATAATCCAAATGTATATCCAATTGAAGGATTAATATTAAGCAAATAATTTGAAGCTATCAGAATTTGTGTTTTACTACTTATTGGCAACCATTCACTAATACCCTGGATTATTCCCAATATTATTGGATATAAATCCATTCTCCATAACTTATTAAAATATCTTTAAAAATTTTATTAAAAAAAACAATTTATGATTAGAAATTATATATTATCATTAATTTTATATATAGAATCTTCTATAGCTTTATACTTTTCTTATATATATTCTCTTGATTTAATAAATAATTTATTATACTCAACAATAAATTATGGTCTTTTATTTTTATTATCAATTAGTTTATTATCTTTTTTAATAACATTCTATTTAGGAACATATTTCTCAATAAAAATAAAAAATAAAGCTTTCTATTTAATTATTGGAATTATATATTATATTATTGGTCTTTTATTTTTCAATAATTTTATAAACATATATATAATGATTTCATTATTCTTTATATTTAAAATAATAAAAAAGGAATATTCTTTTTTTGCAATGATAATCTATTTTTTATCAATTTTACTTATTGTTATTAAAAATCCAATATTTATTAATATAGTAAGTCAATTTATACATAATAAGTTAGAGAGTCTATATATTTCAAACATAAATGATCTATATCAAATGTATGAATATCAATTGTTAAATACATATATTGGTGGTTATGAAACAGCAATAAATATTTTAGAAAATGAAGGTGATACAAATGGAGCATATATATTATACAATAATTTAACATATGTAAATCAAACATTTTTGAATAATTTAAATTCAACAATAAATGAATATTTAAATCAATATGATCAGACTATTAATTATAAATTAGAAAATATTATAAACAATTTTTCATTTGAAATAAATATATCAATTGCTATATTCTTTATTACTCTATTTGGAATATTTTTAAAGATAAATAAAAGAATAGAAGGTTTATAAACATTTCTATAATATAAAATATTTTTATGAAATTTTGTCCAAAATGTGGGAGCTTAATGAAAAAAGAAAATAACTATTTGGTATGTCCAAATTGCGGATATAAAGAGAAAATAAAAGATGAAAATTCTTTATTACTTACAGAAAATATAAATAAATCTTCAGAAATTACAATTATGGAAGAAGATTATAAATTATATCCAGTTGATAATGAGGTTGAATGTCCTAGATGCGGAAATAAGGGGGCATATTTCTGGTCTATTCAAACAAGAGCTGGAGATGAAGGTGAAACAAAATTTTATAGATGTGTAAAGTGCGGATATACATGGAGAATATATGATTGAAAAAATAAAGAAACTTATAATAAGAATATTTTTTGGAGATGATTATTTGAGTGATATTTTATTTCTAATATTTATATTTATTGTATATTTTATTATTCAAATTGTATATCCACCATTATTTTCAGTAATAGTATCTCCAAGCATGGAACATTATTATTTTAATTTCCAAAAATATGAACAATATAATATTACACAACAAGAATTTTCTCAATTTCCATATCCAAATGGGTTGTATGTTGGAGATATAGTAATAATTTTACCCATTAATACGCAATATTTAAAAATTGGTGATGTAATTTTATATAAAGGAATATCATTGTATAAAAATGAAGATATTTTTCATAGAATAGTTGGTTATAATAATAGTAACTTTATAATTATGGGTGATAATAATCCTGGACCAATAATATTTGAAGGAGAAAATAATATGAATCCAAATAGAATTATTGGGATTGGAATATTAAGAATACCTCTACTTGGATATATTAAGCTTTTGATTTAATTTTCTATATATTTCCTTTATCTCATAATATGAATCTTTCTTTGACAAATTTCTATTTAATATTCCAAATTTTGCATTATATCCAAAATCCCACTCATAATTATCCATCAAAGACCATATAAAATATCCTTTTATATTGTACTTTTCTCTATTTTTTACAAAATAATTTAAATATCTTTTAATAATTCTAACTCTTAAAAATTCATCTTCAGTATTTACTCCATTCTCTGTTATAAATATTGGTTTGTCTAAATTCTTTAAGATATCATCTAATATAGATATACTAAAGGATGGTTTTCTTTCGTATATATCCTTTAAATCTTTATATATGCCATAATAGTTTATTCCATAGAAATCTATTTCTTTTGGAAATATTAAATGAATATTTGAACTTATTATATCCTTTAATAAAAAGTTAAATGGTAATTTTAATAATGATAAATTTTCTGTATATATTAAATAAACATTAAATTCTTTTGTTATTTTATATAATTCCCTATTTGCATAAAATATATTATCTAATATTGCTATTGCATTCTTTAAATCATCTATTGAATTTACTTTTTTAAATGGAGGCCATTTTCCGAATATGTAAGAAGATAATATATATACCCATGGTTCATTAAATGATATAAAATACTTAACACCCAATTTTGAAAATGTATCAATTATAAAATATGAATAATCAATAAAGTATTCTATATTTTCTTTATTTTCCCATCCTCCCAAATTATAAAACCATAAAGGATTTACATAATGCCATAAGGTTATAAATGGTTCTATATTATTTTTTATTAATTTATCAGTAAATTCTACATATCTTTTAGTACTATAATAATCTATCTTATTTTTACTCTGATATATTCTAGCCCAATCTATTGAAAATCTAAAGGCATTTGCATTTAGATCAATTAATATTGGTATTATATCTAAATACATCTTCCATAAATTACATGCATTATCTATTTCTGGTAACTTTCCATTTTTAATAAAATAATACCAATCCTGATTATTATAATTTCCCTCTGTTTGAAATGAAGATATTGAGAATCCTAGATAAAACTTATCCATATATTTTTAATAATTTACTTATACCATTATAAATTACTCTCTCATTATATCCACCTTCTAGTATATATATAACCTTATTGAACTTTTTTAAATAATTAAAAACATATTCATAAGACTTTAATGTAATATTAAATACCGATAAGGGATCTTTTTTATGCATATCAAATCCCAAAGATACTAATATAATTTCTGGATTTATTTCTTCAATTAGCGGAAATATTTTATCCTTTAATAATTTAATATAATAATTATCGTCTATATTAAAATCTAATGGAAAATCAAAATAATTATTTCCAGATTCTAAACCAGTATTTGGGTATATATTTTTTGCATGAGTAGATATATAATAAATATTTTTCTTATTTTCAATTATATCTTGAGTTCCATTTCCATGATGTAAATCTATATCAAAAATTAATACATTTTTATATATTTTTCTCGCATACATTCCAGCAATTGCAATATTATTAAATATACAAAATCCTAAAGTTTTATCATTATTTAATGGGTTTCTTGGAACATGATGACCTGGAGGTCTTGTAGGTATAAAAATATATTTTTTATTTACTTCTATACTCTCTAATACACCCTCGACAGATTTAAGGATAGAATAAAAAGATAAAGGAGATATATATGTATCAGAATCCAAATAAATAATTCTATTATTTTTATAAGAATTTTTCCAAATTCTTTTTATAATTTTAATATATTTCCAGCTATGTGCATAATTTATATATCTATATATATCTTTTCTTATTTTTCCTATTTTCTTATAATTATTTTTTATCAATTTTTTTATTACTAACAATCTTCTATTATTTTCTATATGGTTTGGATCATTATGATATAATAAATATTTTGAATATAATATCAACATAACATTATAATAATTTCTTATAATAAAAATATTTATGTATAATTGCATATTAATTGGTATTGATGAAATATGGACAAAATCTGAAAAAGTAAAGAAAAAAATGATAAATATATTAATAAATAATATTAAAAATAGGATAAATTTTGATAAAATAGAAAATAGAAGAGGTAGAATAATATTATGGGATTATAAAGATGAATGGATAAACATATTAAGAAATATTCCAGGAATAAAAAATATATATCCAGCTATTTATTTTGAAACATCTATAGAAAATATAAAAAAATATTCTTTAGAATTTTTTAATAATTTTATTGGGAATATTAATAGATTTAAAGTATCTACAAAAAGGGTTGATAAAAGCTTTCCTTATAAATCTTTAGAAGTTAATAAGATTGTTGGAGAAGAAATTTTAAATAAATATAAATTAAAAGTTGATGTAAAAAACCCTGAAAAAATATTATATATTGAAATTCATAAAGATTATACATTTATTTATGATAAAATAATTAGAGGACCTGGGGGTTTACCAGAAGGATCTGAAGGTAAAGGAATTGTACTATTTTCTGGTGGATCTGATTCATCAGTAGCTTCATATATTATTTCAAAAAGAGGATTAAAAATTGATTTTTTATTTATTAATATTGCTGGAGATATTTATTTACAATATGTATATAATGTATATAATAAATTGAAAGAATATTTTCCAAATTCAAAATTATATGTTTATGATTTAGATATAGAATATTTATTTAATGTAAGAGAAGGATATAGACAAATATTATTTAAAGCAATAATGTATAAGATTGCAGAAAAGTTTGCAAAGAAAAATAATTATGATTGTATAATTACTGGAGAATCTTTGGGACAGGTTTCTACACAGACAATTGAATCATTAAAAGTATTAGATAGTATTGTAGATATTTTAATATTAAGACCATTAATTGGATTCAATAAAAGTGAAATATTGGATTTATCAAAGAAAATTGGTATATATAATATAAGAGCGCCCGAAATATGTAAAATTGAAAATAATCCAGTAACAAAACCAAAAATTGAAATAGTAATTTCTGAACTAAATAAATTAAATATAGATTTTGATAAAGAGATTGAAAAGATTAGAGAAGTTAATAATATAAATATTGAAGAATTTAATTTAAAAATTCCAGATAAAAAAGATCTAATAATTGTTAAATCAGAGGAATTTTCCAAATATAATTTTGAAAAAGGTAAGAAATATTTATTAATATGTAAGAAGGGAATATTATCCAAATATTTTGCTAAGAGATTAAGAAATATTGGAATAGAAGCATATTATATGGATGAAAAAACTGCAAAAATATTGAAGTATATATAACTCTGTTAACTATATATACTTTTCTCTTAATATGTAATAATCATGAGTATAAATGAATATATTAAAAGGGCTGATTATAATGATATAAAGAATATTGTAGAATTTATTAGAAGAAATATTGGAGAAAATAAATTTTATTTTGATTTTGAAGATGAAGGAGAAAATTCATATAAAATTTATGAAGAAAATTATGTAAAAAGATTATTGGACAAAGGTGATATTATTCTTTTATATATAGAAAATAATCAGATAATTGGATTGTCTCATTGGACATTTGAGTATGGAATATGGTATAATCTTTACACTGTTACAAATAACAACCACTCTAACAAAGGAATTGCCAAAAAACTCTATTATTATTTTTTAAAACAAGATATGCCTGTAGCTGCAGATTTTGTTATATATTTACCAACTTCAAGTAAAATATTTAAAATATGGGAAAACCATGGGATAAAAATCTCCGGTTTTGCATCATCATTTATACATAAAGACAGTAAAAATAATTTATACACAACAATTATTGGATATAGATCAAAAGATAAAATGTTAGAATTAAAGATACCAAAATATTCTAAAATGTTTTTCAAAAATTTATGTATATTAAATAATTTAGATTGCAAAATTTATACATTTGAATATAAAAGAAATGAAAATAATGAAAAATATCCAAAATTAATATATACAACAAATATAAAAGAATATGAAGAAAAAGGATATTATTTAACTGGATTTTTATATAATAATGGACAAATAATTTATGCATATTCAAGTAAAGTAGATAAAAATATAAATGAGCCAATTGAAAAATTCTTTAATGATTTAAAAAGAGAGGATATAAAAAATACAATTTTAGAATATATCGATAATTTATTATCAATATGAGTCTTGATAATATTATGATGAATGAAGAAAAGAAAGAAGTTATATTCCTATTAGGGGCTACCGGTGGTATTGGCAAATTATTAGCTGAAGAATTAAAAAGAAATAAATATATTGTTGTTGGAAATGGAAGAAAAGAAAATGTATTAATTAGTATGAAAAATGAAGGAAAGATAGATGATTATATAGCTGGAGATTTAACAAAAGATGAAGATAGAAAAAAGATAATAGAAAAAATAAAAGAATATATAAATAAAGGATATAAAGTATCAGTATTTTACAATATTGGAATTTTATATGATTATAGAGGGGATATATCAAAATATAGTATAGAAGAAATAAGAAAAGCTTGGGAGACAAATGTAGAATCTATAATGGCGACAGACATTGAACTATTAAAGAATAATCTTGTTTTAGATACTATATATATGGTGTCTATTTCTGCACATTATGTAGGTAGCTGGGATCCCATATATCAAATTACTAAAGCTGCTTTAGATAGATATGTAGCTGCATTAAAATATAATGACGAAATAAACAATAGAAAAAGAAGACTTATTGCACTATCTCCAGATACTATAAAAACTGGAGAAGAAGGGATGGGAAGTAAATTAAAAGAATATCCAAAGATACCTGGAGAAATATTTGTAAAGAAGGTTGTTGAAATTATAAAGGGAAAATATAAAGAATATTCTGGATTTATATTTGAAATAGATAACAATAATATAATTAAATTATATGGAATAAATCCATCAAAAATTACAAATGCATTTGAATATCTTGAAAAGGAATTTATTGAAGAAATAGGAAAAGCTATTTATTAATTTTTTATTAATATTTTTTAATGATAATAATACCAATTGCATATGATTCATTTTCAACAAGATCCATGGCAACAATTATTAAAACTGATATTAAGATATTTATAGATCCATCCATTGCAATTGCTCCTTATAGATATAATCTAAAACCGCATAAAATTGAATTAGAAGAATTAAAAAACAAGAAAAAAGAAATAATTGAACTATCAAAAGATGTTGATTTAATAATTATTACACATTATCATTGGGATCACTGTCCAAATCCGAAGGAAGAACATTTCAAGATATTGTATAATAAAAAGTTGATTATAAAAGATTTTAATAATTATATAAATAATTCTCAAAGAAAAAGAGGAAAGATTGTATATGAAAAAATAAAAGATAAATCTGAAATAATTATTGGAGATAATAAATCATTCAAATTTAATAATACTTATATAGAAATATCTCCTCCATTATTCCATGGAATAGAAAATTCAAACCTGGGTTATGTAATTGGTACATATATAGAATACAAAAATAAATCTTTGTTTTTTGGATCAGATATTCAAGGTATTCTAACAAACTATACATTAAACTATATAATAGAAAAGAATCCTGATTATATAATATTATCTGGTCCTCCTTTTTATCATATAAAATGGGATAATTCATATAACGAAATATTTTATAAAAATATTGAGAATTTGTTAGAGAATACAAAAGTTAGTAAAATAATAATTGACCATCATATGGCTAGATCTTTAAATTATAAGGAAATCTTAGATAACTTAAATGAAATTGGAAAAAATTATGGTACAGAATTTTTATCTGCTGCAGATTATCTAAATATTAAAAATATACAACTAGAAGCAAATAGAGAACTATTATATAAATATTATAATGAATAGCGCCGCCGGTGGGACTTGAACCCACGACCTGCCGGTTAACAGCCGGCTGCTCTACCAACTGAGCTACGGCGGCATATATATAAATTACTTAATAAATTTTTAATAATCTTTTTATATATGATTTTCTATAAATAGCTTATGGATATATTGGGTATAGGGCTAAAGTTATCTTTGGAAGAAGGTAAGGTAACAATAAAAAAGGAAAAGGAAAAGATGATATTAGAATATAATAATAAAACAATAGCATCATCAAATTATAAAGATTATAAAAAGAATTGGCAAGCTACATTATTAATAAAAGATAATAAAATAAAATTAATGGAGAGTAATATTAATTTATATATATATAATTTTAACGATTTGAGCGATAAAAATAAAACATACGGTCTAAATCAATTAATATATTTAGGATATTTATTAAAAAAATCTGAAGAATTTATATTAGAATATGATAAATATTTATTATCTCCAACTGAAAAAATATCTATTGGAAATGGAAAAATTGGATCAGATTTTGATTCAAAATTAATAAATGAGGAAAAGATTGCTAGAGATATATTATATGTTACAGATGGCCTTTTAATTATTAATAATATTATCTAAATAATTTTTTAATAATTTAATTTTATTTTTAAGCTCTTCATTTTTTATCTCATCTATTTTATTATTATCTAATCCCATAGTAATCCATATTAAAGAATCTACATGTAGTAATGGTATATTTATTTCTTTTGCTAATTTTATCCAATAATTTTTATCTTTACTAATTTTCCCAATTCTATTATCTATTGGTATAAATATTTCAAATGGGAATATTATTTTATATCCAATAATTCTTAATCCATAACCATAAATTTTTGTTGAAAATACTATTGTTTTATCATAAATATTTTGTCCCATTACTTTCGCAATTTCTGAATTAAATTTAACTAAATCATCTTTATAAATTAATAAATCTTTATCTTTAATCCAATTATAAATTTTATTTAATCTTTTTATTTTTATTTCTTTATATCTTCTATTATATAAATCTATAAAAGATAAAAAATTGTTATATATATTATCATTATGCTTAGAGAAATATATAGAAAATATTTTCCAGAATTTTTCTCCTTTATATGATAATTGGAATGCTAATAAAGAATTTATTACAATTAGTTTCAAAAATAAATCTTGATTTTTTATATTTTTATATAAAAATCTTAAATATCTATATTGTAAATCATAATTTTCTTCGAAATATAATATTTCTTCAATACTAAATTTAGATAATATATCTATAAGATCCATTTATTAAAATTTTAAATAAATTATATAAATGGAAATAAATGAAGAGGAATTCTTTTATTATTTAGACAGAGAATATAAAAAATTGGAATTAATATTTAAGAATATAAAATTTTTAGATAATAGATTCGAAGATTTCCTTATATCTTATTATAAAGATTTAAAATATTTTTATGAGAAAAAAGATTTTGTAAAAGCATTTGAATTGGAAAATTATATTTGGGGAATTCTAGATACATTAATTAATTTAAAATTAATTGAAGTACCTGAAGAATATAAAAAATGGTTTAAGTTATTTATTTAGACTTTCATATATTCTAATTAATTCATTTAGTTTTGCAATTCTTTCTCCATTTACAATTCCAAACTTTACAAATGGAACTTCAAATCCAACTGCCAAATGTGCTAATATATTACTTTCAGTCTCTCCAGATCTATGAGATAATATTGGTATAAGACCATTTTCTTTACAAAATTTTACAGCTTCGTATGCTTTAACAATAGAACCTATTTGATTTGGTTTTATTATAACACCCTTAATTGATTTATATATTAAAGATTTTTTTATCCTTTCTATATTTGTTACAGTCAGATCATCTCCAACAATTAAACTCTTTGTACTATTATTTATTTCTGCAAATCCTTCAAAATCTTCTTCATATAATGGGTCTTCAACATAAAATAGATCATATGTATCTATGAGAAACTTTACATATTTTATTTGATCTTCTCTAGAAAATACTTTATTTTTATATCTATATGCATTGTCTTTATATAATTGGGTTGCGGCAAAATCAATTCCAAGATCAACTTTTATATTATAATCCATCTTAACTTCATCAAAAACCATTTTTATTATATTAAATACTGTCTCATCTTCAAGTGATGTTGTCCATGCACCCTCATCATTTCTTCCATATAAAAATTTATCATCCAACAATTCCAATCTCTTTCCCAATAATTTATGTATATATGATGCAATAAAAATAGATAAAGGTAAATTATCTGTATCTGGAGAAACTAAAAATTCTTGAATATTTGTGCTTCTACCTTTTGCATGTGCACCACCACCAATAACATTTGCCAATATTCTTATATTTATTTTTGGATTTTTATTAAAAAATTGATAAATTGGTTTTCCTTCATAATTAGACCATGCCCTTAATATAGCATATTCTGTAGCAATTAATGTATTACCTCCATATCTTTTTATTCCTCCAATTGATTCAAATTCATTTTCAAATTCTTTTAAATCATCTAAAGATGCTATATCAAATGTCTTAAGAAAATCTATTAATTCATTATTAAATAATTCAGCAGCTTTTTTCGGATCTAAATATATAACTTCACCAGAACCTTTACTTGCACCTTCTGGAGCAGCTTCTGAATATCCATTTATTTCAATTTCTAATGTAGGATCTCCTCTAGAATTTAAAACTACTCTTGCTTTTGCAGATTTAATTTCCATAAATAAAAATATTTATAGAAGTCATTTATTCTTTTAATTAACTACTAAAAAGTAAATCATGGTATTGTATATCCATTGGATACTGGATTATCATAATAATATATATAAATAGTAGAACCATCTAAAGTAGATATTCCAAAACTATTCATATTGACTGTCATATTTATAAGAAATATTGAATTTGAAGGTATTGTACTATTTATATATGAGTTACCAGATGATGGATTTGTTATATTATATATATAGCATGATAAATATCCTCCAGCATTTCCACTTAAAACTAAAGGACATTTTTGACTATTTCCATTGGTAGAAGAAAATTCTATTAAAAGATTATTTGTAACTAATTGAGTAGATCCTATATTTTGAGCTAAAATTGTTATATTACCATTTGAGTCATTATAACTTACTTGTAGTATTTCAACTTGAGCACCTAGATTTGTAACTTGTTTATTAACATAGCCTCTTGCCCATCCAACAATAATTGCACCTAAAGCTACTGTTAGAGCAATTAATATAATTGTTGCAATCAGAGGAGATACAGCCTTTATTTTCATAATATATTTAAAAATTTAGTAATATATAAACTTTATACCTTCTTCTTTATATTTACTTTTAACCTTTCCCATGGTCTTCTATCTATTAATTTTCCATCTAAAAAAATTGAATAATCATTGAAATAAAAAATAAATTTTGATATGCGCTTTGGAACTATATATATTTTATTTTTATTCTTTATATAAAATGTATTTTTTGTTTCATCTATTATCTCTCCATATATACCTTTTAAACTTTTTATTTTACAATCATATACTTCTACATTTAATCCAATAAATTCATAAGATAAAAAATATTTATTCAATTTCATTAGATATTTCTATATTCTCTTCCTTAAAACCCAATTCCAATAATAATTTCTTTATTTTTTCTCTATGATCCCCCTGCAATTCTATTAAATTATCCTTATATGTACCCCCACAACCCAACTTTTGTTTTAAACTTTTCAATGTTTCCTTTGCAATAGATGGATCTACACCCTCCAAAATTGTAACAATCTTTCCATAACTTCTTTTTTCAGCCCTTACTATAATTTTCTGAAATTCTTTCTCTATTTCCTTTGTTGTATTCTCTAAATCTATTGGAAGACCTGAGAAAAGTTTCTTTTTCATCCCACAACAATATTTTCTCTAGCCATTTTCTTTCTTAGATTCCTTATTACTTTTGTATTACTTCCCAAATTTTTTCTTCTTGCATTGCTTCTCAATTTTATTAATTCCAACAGGGTGTTCTGGTCCACCATTATAATATAATGATTCATAATATAATATTTAAATTTTATATTCAATATCCTCAGGCCTCCAATATGGATTAATCCCATCAATTATATTTATACCATTTTTATACCATAAAATTCCAGTCCATGCAATCATAGCACCATTATCATTTCCTAAATCTAAAGGAACAGTTCCAAATTTTACATTCCTTTCATTACACATTAAATATAAAATCTCTTGTAATCTTTTATTTACAGCAACTCCTCCAGTTAATCCAAATTCTCTTTTATCCAATAAAGATAATCCTCTTTCAGATATTTCTGCTAACATTGAAAATATATATTCTTGAATAGAATATGATAAATCATATATATTAATATTTTCCCTTTTTATTAGATTTTTTATATACGTATATATTCCTCCTAATTGTATATCCATTCCTTTAACAGAATATGGTAATTTTATTAGATTTTTTCCTTTTTTTGATAATTCTTCAATTTTTGGACCAGCTGGAAATCCAATATTTAATAATCTACCAACTTTATCTAAAAAGTTTCCTACACCCATATCTAAAGTCTCCCCAACAATTCTATATTTATTTCCTTCAAATGATAATAACATTGTATTTGCTCCTGAAACTAATAAAATTAAAGGATCAGTAAATTTATTATATAATTTAACAATTTCAGCATGTGCTATTAAATGATTTACTCCAATTAAATTTGAATTAAATATTTTAGAAAATAATTTACCACTAAAATATGCTTGAACCAATGTTGGATATAAACCAGGTCCTGCAGAATATGAAATTAAATTTATTTTTCTTTCAAAATTATTTAAATTATTTATATATGAATTTAAAATATTTTCCAATTCTTTATTATCTGAGACTATTTTATTATTTTCAATCCATATTTTATTATTATTATATATTATATATCTTTTTCTATTCCATGGTTCATTATAAAATTTTTCCTCTGATCCCTCTAATTTATTTTTTATCTCATATAATGCATCTACAATATAAAATTTATCATTTAATTTCTTAAAAATAAATCCAGCTTTCCATACGGAATTTCTTAAAATATTAATACTCTCTTTTGAATGTAACTCTGCAGCTTCTCTTGGATGTATTCCTCCCTTCTCACTTTTATATATTATTCTCTCATTAGAATATATATTTCCATTCTCATCAACAATTCCAATTGAATATGTATGAGCAGTAGATTCTATTCCTAAAGAAATTATCATTGAGATTTTTGTGATTTAAATTCTTCATATATTTGATTAAAATCTTTATTTCCATATTCTTCTATTTTAGTATTTACTTGTACAATTTCTGGAGATATTGTATTTCCCCTAACTAATTTTTTAACCCTTACCTTTTTATTTTCATTATACCACACATATTTTTTATTCATTCCTTCAACATAATTTACCATTGGAGCACCTTCAAATCCAGAACCACCAGTTATCCTTAATTTATATCCATCTAAATTAATTATTGATCCATCAATTATATCTCCAATTTTCTTGCCCACTAATGATTCGTCTTTTGTTTGTACTTGAATAGACTTTCCAGTCTTTGGATCTGATACTACAACTTTGAATATAATTTCTTTTCTCTTGTTTGCCATTTTATATCAATTATGGAAAATATTTTTATTCTTTAATGAAAAATTTTTATATAACAAATACTTTAAATTTATTATGAAAGAACTATTACATATTGAACAAAATGATGAATTTCCAGATTTTTTTAATGGAATAATATTAAATTTACCAGATACAAATGCAATAAATATAATAGATTTTGATTTAAATATAAATACTTATATGAATTTAAAAGTATCATATCCTTTCTATTTTGGATTTATTCCTAGAACTTTCATTGATGATCATCCATTATTTTTCTCTTTTTTCTCAGATAAAAAATTTAATATATTTAATTTATTAAAACTAGAACCTCTATACTTTTTTAAAATCCCAAAAGATATTACAATAAACATAATTTATTCAAAATTACCTGGTCAAAATATAAATATAGATAAGGAAAGCATTGAAAATATATTGAAGGATTTCTTTGATATAGATGATATAATTTCATTATCTAAACCATCACACATTTTAGAAAATACAAATAGAGAATATAAAAGAAAGTTTAGCAAAATTAAAAAATCATAAACCCCAAGCAGGATTTTCTTTTCTCATTATATTTGCTATTTCCTTTAATATTTCTTTTTGTTCATCATTTAAAATATCTTTATTTTCCTTAAATTTTCTATAATCATTTTCAGATATAAAAGTATATAATATATCATCTTCAAATAAATTTCTCCCAACTACTGCATCATCTATAGATATAGCAACCTTATCATTTTTAATAGCCACATCTATATTCTTTTTTTCTTTTTGTATTGCCAAAATTCTTCCGATTATTTTTCCATCTAAATTAATTAAATATACATCTTTTCTTATTTCTCCTCCCAAAACTTCAATCCCAACAATTGCAGGATTTGATCTTCTAAATATATTTCCCTTCAATATTTTTATCTTTCCTATTGGTGGTAATTCTCTTAATATTCTTTCTTTATTATATTTTATCTCATTAATATATTTCTCAATTTTTTCAATTAAATCATATATAACATTTGATATTATTAAATTTATATTTGAAGATTTTACATATTCTTCATCATTCTTATTTATTCCAATATTAAATCCAACTATTACAGAATATTGAGGATATTTTTCCTTCATAGATAATGCTATATTTACATCTTCCTTATTTATATCCCCTATATCTGCCTTTTTTATTGGAATATTTCTATCCCTTAACATTTTTACTAATACTTCCAATGATCCCAATGTATCTGCTTTAACAATAATACCTTCCTTATCAGTTTGAAATATTATATTTTCAATATCTCCCTTTAATTTCTGTTCTATTTCCTTTAATTCTTTTTCATCATTATATACATAGATTGTGGAACCTGGTAGAGCATTATCTAATCCATCTGCCGATATTCTTATACCACTTGCTGCATATGCAATATCTATTTCTTTAAATTTATTTCTACCAGCAAATCTAATATCTGTTAAAGGTAATGGCTTTAATATTAATTTTACTTTTGATGTTTTAATACCATCTTTTGATAAAAATGCAATTTTATCACCTTTTTTTATTTTACCATCATATAATATTATATCTATTACACTACCTAAACCTTTCTCTTCTTTTACTTCTAGAATTACTCCAACACCATTTCCTTCAACATTTATTTTTAATTTTTCTTCTAAATATCTTTGGGAAAGCCCTGCAATTAATAATAATAAATCGGGAATACCTTCGCCAGTTTTTGAAGAAACAGGAATGATTGCAACCTGTCTTCTAAAATCTTTTACTCTATCGTATCTATCAGAATCAAATCCCAATTCATATAATTTAGCTACAATATTATATGTATATTCTTCTAATTTATTTATTACTCTTTGATCCTGATATTTTATACTCTCTAAAAATGGTTTATTTTCATAAGGTTTCCATCCATCTATTTTATCTATTTTATTTAATGCAATTAAAAATGGTACTTTTAACTGTTTACATATTTCTATTGCTTCATATGTTTGTTTTTGAAATCCTTCCAATATATCTATTACAATAATTGCTAAATCTGAAACAGATCCTCCTCTTTTTCTTAAATTACTAAATACCTCATGACCAGGAGTATCTATAAATAATAAAGAAGGAATCTTTAGATCAAATTTAAACATATTTAATAGTGGTTTTGATATTTCCTTAATTACATCAATTGATACTTCTGTAGCTCCTATATGTTGAGTCATTTCACCAACTTCTTTTTTTATATAAGATGTATTTCTAATCTTATCTAATAGAGAAGTTTTACCAGCATCAACATGACCTAAAACAACAATTATCGGAGATCTTATCATTTAAAAATAATTTATAAGAAAAACTTTTATTTATGGCCATGTCCATCTTCTATATAAACCTTTTTCATTTACAAACTTATTTGCTCTTTGATAAGATTCTATTGTACCAATATCAAACCAATATTCACTGTCATCATTATATACATATCCATATATTTTCTCTCCCTTTTTTATTAAATATTCAAAGAAATTTCCCATAGAATCTTTACTATAATTAGAATCCATATATTCATCTAATAGATACAATTTTTCTTTTGGAATATAATATATTCCAGTAGATATTGTAGTATATAATGGATTTTGAGGTTTCTCATAAAATTCCTTTATTATATTATTTTCTAATTTTACTACTCCATAATTTTTTGCATCATCCGAATTCTTTACATCATATATTGCCAAAGCTATGGAATTATTTTCATTTCCCAATTTAATTATTTTATTTAAATTAAAACTAAACAAATTATCTCCCAATAATATTAGTAAATTATTATTTATGCTCATCTCTTTTATTGCGTAATGTAAACCTCCAATAGATCCTAACTTATTTTCTTCAGAATTTGACGGTTCAATTACCAATCTTATTTTTCCAATTTGGGATGGTCCATAAAAAGAATATAATGATGCTAAAATATGTCTAAAATGATTTTCATATTTTTTATTTGTAGATATAATTATTCCATCTGAACCTGTTTCTAATGCTTTTTCTATTACATAATATATTAATGGTACTCCTCCCACTGGAAACAATGGTTTTGGTACATAATCTGATAATGGTCTAAATCTCTTAGCAAAACCACCTGCTAATATTAAGGTATCCAGACTCATAAAGAAAAATTATCAAAAAAATTTATGAATAAAATATTCACAACTTCTGGATCCTATGGATATAAATTTAATATTTGCAAGCATTATATTTCTATTACCCATTACTCTCCAAAAATATAACTAGTGTAGTAATATTTTAATAAATATAATATTTTAATTTGTATTTCTCAATGTTAATATTATTGCATAATAATTATATAATTTACTATTTACATTTGTTCTAAATATTACAATATTTAAACTATTTATTAATTATTGATAATTATTAGAATATAAACTTACAAATCTTGTAGAAATTAGTAAATTATTTATATATACATTTCAATACTAATTATGAATTATTCTAAATTTGTTATTAAGCTTAATCATTTATAATAATCGAACCCGGGCCCGGGGGGATTCGAACCCCCGATCTTCGGGTTAAAAGCCCGACGCTTTACCAACTAAGCTACGGGCCCAACAATATTTAATTTATATTCATGATTCTTATATAAATTTTTCATTATCCATATAGAGATATATAATTTATAGATCCATTAAAATATTGAAAATAATTTAAATATACTGTTGAATAAATATTCATTAATATATTTGGAAGACCAACAATTTTATCCCCATTATATAAGTATAATACTGTATTATAATTATTTATAATTAAGAATTTTTCATTTGTATTTATATAAATACTAGAATTTCCAATTAAATTAAAATTACAATATAAGTATGTTCTTGTATATACACTAAAAAATGAAGAACTTAAATAATTATTGCAATTATAATATGCAGAATTATTTGTTATACTAATATTTTGTGTTGTTCCATATATATAAACTTGCAAAATTGATGTTACATTTATATTAGAATTCTGTATTATTTCTATATTGTTTGAACTCATATTATAAAAAAATTCTATACAATTATTACAAATAAATGAGTTTGTAGATAAAAATATAACATTGGGAGTATAATAATATGAAAAAGAAAAATTTGTATAATTATATACTATTTGAGGATCATAAAATTGAGAAAAATAAAAAGAACTAATATATAATTTTTGATATTCTGATATTTTATATAATCCAGTAGAATATTGAGATAATCCACTAACTATATCTTGATACATATAAATTATAATATATAAAAAGACAGCAAGTGTAATTAATACCTCAATCCAACTTTGAGATTTCATATTGTTACATTAATTTCTTGTTTTTGCATATATTTTTTTCCATTATAATTTAATATTGCTTCTATAGTATATGTACCCGTGTTATTTAATTCAATAGACTGAGAATAATATCCGTTCTGTAATATTTGAAAATTCTGATAAACATAATTTCCAGCTGAATTTATTACATATATTGTTAATGGGGCATTTGTTATTGGCTGCGCATCAATATATCCATATACTTGTATATTTATTGGGGTATATACATAAGCAGTTGTTGGAAAAACTTGTAAATTAAATGTTACAAAAGAAGGTAGAACAAAAATTACTATAGATAACAATCCTATTAAATTATTTATTGCTAAATGCTTTACTGAAGACCTTATTTTTCCACTTTCAGCAATACCCATTATAATTGATGCTGAAATTCCTACAAAAATTATTGACAAAGCTGTAATAAACTTTAACCATGGATAATTTATTGAAGAAGAAAAGAAATTAAATGTTGTATGAATGTTAGAAACAGAAACTTGACTTATTATCAATGGTTTAATTGTATTTAATATAGAAATCGATAATCCAATAAATATAACAAATATAGCATATAAAACCATTATTTGTTGCGATACATATGCTTTCTTTAATCCATCCAATTCTTTTACAGATTCCAAATCATTATATAACTTTTTTAAAACCTTCGAAATATCACCTCCACCCTTATATGTTTCCAATATTACATAATTAATCATCTTTATATTTGGAAGCTCATCAAAATACATGTTAAATAATGTAAATGCCTTTTCAAATGACATACCCCAGGCAATCCAACTATATAATTTTTTAACTAAAAAAGACAGATATCCTAAATCTACCGAAGATAAATATCCTAGAGCATCCAATAATGTCATTCCAGATGATAAACTTTCAGACAAATAAGATAAAAAATATGTATAATTATTTGATATATTTTCATATATTTTACTTTCAATATACTTGTAAAACAAATATGGAACTCCTCCTACAATATATATAACTATTATTAATGTTGAAAGCGTTACATAATTTTCATATAATTTAAATATTATTCCAATTATTCCAAATATTGATGCAAATAAAATAGATATATACAATACAAACTTATCTTCCTTAATATATGAACCAAAAACATTTATTTCTTTATAATGTAATGGATCCTTTATATTAAAAATTTGATCTATAAACTTTTCAAATAATCCCTTTTCATTTACACTTTTATTATATACATTAGTTATCATTATACTTTTAATTTTGGATGTTAATATTTAAATATATGGCTGGTATATTTGATCGATTTTTCAATGGTATAGAAAAGGATCTATTAGCAATTAATTCTAAAGAAGATCCTTTTAAGTATATATATAAAGCTAAAATATATTCAATAGGAATATCTATATCAATATCAATATTTACATTTTTCTTTCTTCTAATGTATAATATAAAGGTATATAGATCTTTTAATCCAACTTTTCCAATAATATTTGGAATAATCGCCGGTGTCCTTGGATTTTTTGTATCTCTATTATTATTTAAGAAATATCCTTCAATGATAAAACAAACTAGAGCTAGAAAAATAGATAATTCTTTGTATTATGCTGTATTATATATGGCTTCTTTAGTTTCTTCTGGTGCAACTCCAAAAGCATTATTTGAATTATTGTCAAAATATAGTGAATTTTCAGAAATAAAAAAGGAGGCATCTGAAATAATATACTTAATAGATACTGTTGGATTATCACTACCAGTAGCATTAGAAAGAAAAGCAGAATATTCACCATCAAAGAAATGGGCTTCAATATTAAATGGAATGAAATCAATAATAGTTGAAGGTGGAAATCTTGAAGAATATTTATATAATGAAGCTGAAAAATTATTTGATGAATATAAAAGAAAAATAATAGAATACTCAAACAATATGCAAGTATTCTTAGAAATATATATAACATTAATAATTGTAGGAGTTATATTTATAATTATATTAACTACATTGATGGGTTCTATTTCTGGAACAAACTTTCAATATATAGAATTTATGCAATTAATGAGTATATTGATAATATTGCCAATGGGTACAGCTCTCTTTATTATATTACTAAAAGCAATTAGCCCATTTGAAACATAGTATTTTTTTATCCTGCACTAATATTAAGATTATACATATTTAAAATATTTTGAACTAATTGGTTATCATTTATTACTTTAATTTCTCCATTTTCTAATCCATTTTTAATTATATCTACAAAATCTCTATTGTCATATTTTAAATAATTTAAAATTCTTTCAGATATTGAATATGAAAGATAGATTATCAATGTATTATTTATATTATTTATATATGAAATTGGTATGTTTGTAATTCCATTACTAGTAAATACAAAGGCTCCACAAGAGTTATTTACACATAATATAAATGAATATTGTGGATATATTATATTTAATTTTGTATAATATAATTTATAATTTTCCATATATAGAGAATTATTCAATAAATAACTATCTACTTCACTAATAAATTCTACAGAAGTGTTTGGATTAGTAAAATTAAGATTTTTTTGATTAAGTACACCATTTATTGACATTTTAATTATATCATAAGTTGTTAAATTTAATTCATAATACCCAATTTCAGTTTCATTATCTGAAATATTATAAACATATGGTAATTTAAGAGAATATACTGGATAAAATAAATATCTATATATTATTGAAGCTAAAATCATAAAAATTGAAAATACTATTAAAAAAATCAAAATTTTATCTTTAATAGATGACCTCCTCAATATTCCTTTCATAATTATAGATTTCTTCTGGCTTAAATATTACAGATATCTCTCTTTCTGCATCTTTTTCAGTTTCTGATGCATGTACAACATTCCTTAAAACAATCTTATTCCAATTTGCATAAGCTATTGATACATGAGCATAATCACCTCTAATAGTACCTGGTGGAGCTTTTAAAGGTTCTGTTGGTCCAACTAATTTTCTAACTTCTTCTACACAATTAACTCCTTCTAATACCATAGCAACTACCGGGCTTGATGTTATAAAATCTATCAACCATCCTCTTATTATACTCCCAATTTTCTTTGGATCATCAGTTCCAAATTCTTTTATAGGATCCAATCCCATTTCTTTATATCTTGTTATTGTCTTATTTCCAACACTTTCCAACCATTTTTCATCTGCATAATAGAATTTTTCTGCCTGTTCTCTTGTTAATTTTATCATTTTTAATCCTACAATTTTTAAACCTGCTTTCTCAAATCTAGATATTATTTCTCCAATAATTCCTCTTTTAACACTATCTGGTTTTAATACTACCAATGTATTTTGTATTAAATGTTTTCCATTCATGCTTTATTATAAAATACTGTCCATTTTAACTTTTTATTATCTCTTTTCATTTCCCAATTTCTAATACACTTTCTTGAACAAAAATATAAAACGGTACCATTATTTAATGCATATATAATTCCAGTACCAGGTTCTATTTCGCTTCCACAATATGAACACTTATTTTTAACAACCATCTTTAATCTTTCTTTTCGATTGGCATGGCCGATATTTCTGTTTCCCTTAATAATATTATATCCCCCTTTCTAACAGGTCCTATTACATTCCTTCTAAGGATTTTTCCAGAATCTGGACCATCAAGTATTCTTACAATAACATGAGTAGCTTCACCTCTCATACCGGTTCTTCCAACGACATCTAATACTTCTGCTTTGTATCCTTTAGTCCATGTTACAATATTTTCCTTTACAACATTTTCTTCAGCATTTCTTATACCTTCTTCACCTTCTTTTGATACAACTTTTCTAGGCATATTGTAAGTAATTGTAAAATAGTTTTTAAATCTTTTATTAAAATATGTAAAAATGACATCTGAAAATTCTAATTTAAATATTAATAATCAAGAAATAAGGGTTAGTAGATTAAGAAAAATATTATCAAAGAGTATATTCATAGATATATTAATAATTATATTTATATTCTTATTTACCTTAGGATCAAGAGGTTTGTTAATGAATTTCTTAGGAAATTATTCTTTAGTAGGACCTGATGCATACTTAATGTTTAAATATTTTGAATCTTTAGTATTTAATCATACAGTAAATAGTTTTACGTATAATTTGGATTATCCACTACCATTTTATTTATATAATAAAGATCTTGTATCATATTTAGCATTTTTATCCTATTTAATGTTCCAGAATTTTGGTAACCAAATTATTTTACTATTAAATATTTTACAAATACATCCAGCATCAAATATTATTTTATGGTTGGCAGCAGACTTTACAAATGCATATGTACCTGCAATCGCCTCAATTATATTTTATTTCTTAGCAAGAAATATATTTAAAGATAAATATTTGGCAATTTTTTCTTCCATGATCTTTGCTATAAATCCATTTTTAACAACTAGATTAATTTTATTTGATACAGAACTGGGAGCAATTATTTTCCTATTATTATCTTTTTATCTTATAATTAAATACTTTAATGCAAAACCTGAGAATAATGAATACAAAAAATTATTCTTAATTCTTTATTCAATTATTAGCTTAATAATATTTTATAAAACATCTTTATTACCAAATTCAGATGTATATTTAACAATTGAATTATTTTTATTTTTGTTTATTTTATTATTGTTATATCCAATATTCAAAGGATCAAGAGCTTACTATTTAACATTATTAATATTTACTACAGCATTAACTAGAAAAGGATGGGGTGGATGGATAATAATACCAATTGTATTTGGTTTAACATTATTAATTAGATATTTCTATAATAGAGATTATAAAGATATTTATTTCTATTTACCATATATTGGATTTACTGGAATATTAGATAATCTATTAACACCGGGGGTTTTGGGAATTGGTTTATTTTTAAATTATCATAATTTATTTTTAGAACTTTCAATGATACTAATATTTCTATATGAAATATTAAAAGATAATAAAATACTGGAAAAAATTACTGAAAATATAACATTCGTTATAAAAAGATATATTAAAGATGATAAATTGCTAAAAAAATATACAATATTTCTATTAATTTTTATCTTATCTCTACCATTTTTAATTGATAAAATAGTTACATCTTTCTTATATAATCCATTTACATATTCGAGAATGGGCTCTACAATTGCAGAGTTTCAACCAACCACTGCAGGATATTATCTAAGTTTGTTCGGACAAATAGGTGTAATATTAACTTATCTTGGTTTAGGATATTTAATATTTGATAAAAATAAGTCTAAAAATCTTTTAATATCACAATTTTTATTTATATTTATATTAACTATATCAGAATTACTTATTGGTCCATCAATATATCTTTTGATATTTTATCTATTAATATATTCCATATTTATAATATCATATAATAGAGAAAATAATAAATATGATATTATAAAAACAATATTTGAAATATTCACATTATCAATTGCCATTCAATTTGTAATATTCTCAGATTTAGTAATTAACGGTATATTTATAAGTATATTTATATCTTGGATTACTTTTTTCATTTTAATAGCTTATATTTCTTTATTCAATAGAAATCTAAGTGATGAAGAAATATTTGTATTATCATTATCATTTATAGCACTTATTGTAGGAAAATATATATATGAATTGGTTTATTATAATGGTTTAGCTTTTCCATTATTATATATATTTGGTATAGAAATATTCAATTTATTTAAGGATGAATTTTCCAAATTAAAGAATATTATAAAGGAAAATTTAATATTAATACTATTATTAATTTCATCTATTTCGGGAATATCCTTATATATATCAACAGACATATTCTTATTCTTAATTCCAATGGTATTTTTAGGTATATATATTCTATATGAATATATATTAGATAAGAATTTGGATCTATTTAATTTATTTAAATATAGTTTAATTTTATTTACAATATTTGGTCCTTTATTTTCTATAAGCAATAAAATCTATGGATACCCTGGATATATAGTAAACTATTTTTCAAGTGCTGGTCAATTTGGAACTCCAGATTATGAAATAAATACTTTTGTATGGATAAGTCAAAATACTCCACAAAATGCTATTATAAATTCTTGGTGGGATTATGGATATTATATTTATGTATTGGGAAATAGAACTGCATGGATAAATGGTGCAAATGCATACCCATATTGGAATCATTTAATGGGTAGATACGGATTATCTTCAGATAATATAACACAAACATTACAATTATTCTATGTACATGCAGATTATAATTATCAAACATTTAAAACATTAGAATTATTTAATGAAAATTCTATATTTTATAATTATTTATATAAATATTTAGGATTTAATGAAAGTGAAGTAAATGAAATTGAAGAATTAAAAGATTCTTTAGGATATGATAATTGGATAAATCTATTATATCAATTTAATGGATCTCCAGAATCTATTTCATCATATAATTTATCTCAACAAGATATAGAACTATTAGAAAAATTATATAATATGAATTATTTGAAACCAGCATATTTATATATAGATCCTACAGATATAGGAAAATCCTTTGCCTTCCAATTTTTAGGATCAAATGAAAGTTATGATAAAGAATCATGGGTGTCCCAATTTATATCTGGAACAACAATAAATCCGGGACCAACAATTCCTTCAGTATATTATGATGGATATTATATATTTGCAACAAATAATAGTTTATTCTACTTTGGTCAAGAACCATTGGATCAAGATTTGAATATTAATGGAACTATAATAAATAGATGTATATATGTACAGAATCAGGGTATAATTAACCAAAATAGCTGCGGAATAATAACTGGAGTTCAATTATTATTTAATCAATCTATAGTAGAGAGATCTGGAATATATCAAACATTAAATATAAACAATATTAATCCAAATAATTTAATAGGAGCATATGTATATATTTATTACCCATTAAATAATCAACAATATGTACTCTCATTAAAATATGTAGATGTAGATGGACAATTGGTTACATTTAATAATTCTCAATATGGTGGATTATTATATATAACCCCAGATTATTCATTATTACAGCAAAATAATCCACTAGGATTGTTCCTATATGCATACTTTATATCACAAAAAGCTACTCAATATGATTGGGTACAACTATACTTCTTAAATAATAATTATAATGGAACATTCGATCCTGTATTTTATTCAAATGAATTATATGGTCTTCCTTCAGTAATATATTATGATATTCCTCCAGCAAAAGTATGGGAAATTAATTTCCCAGAGAATTTCACAGTTCCAGATTATTTATATTGTATTTATCTAGCAACAAACATTCAACAAATAAATGAATGTGGAAAAATCTATAATTTGGCCTATTATGAAAATTTAAATGATTATTATAATGTATAAAGAAATTTTAATTGCCATATTACCATTAATATTGTCTTTTTTTGTTTCATATTATTTAATAAAAAAATGGATACCAATTGCTCATAGAGAAGGATATATAGGAAAAGATATGAATAAGTATAATAAACCAGAAGTGGCAGAAATTGGTGGTTTATATGCAATAATTGGTACAATTTTTGGAATATTATTATATATTGGATTAAAAGTATATATATTGAAAACTACAGAAGATTTGGTAGAAATATTTTCTATATTAACATTATTATCATTAACTACAATATTAGGATTATTTGACGATATACTAGGATGGAAAAAAGGATTAAAACCTTTGCAAAAAGTATTTTTAACATTTATATTAGCATTACCATTAATGATAATATCTGCAGGTAATTCGTATGTTAATTTACCATTTATTGGAGAAGTAAATTTTGGAATATTATATCCACTATTAATAGTACCAATTACAATAATGGGTACATCTAATGCATTTAACATGATTGCTGGATATAATGGTCTAGAAGGATCTATGGGTATTTTATTAATTGGCGCAGTTGGATTAGAATCATATTTAACTGGTAATTATTATTTAGCAGAAATATCATTAATAACAATATTTTCAATAATAGCATTTTTAATATTTAATTGGTATCCATCAAAAGTATTTCCAGGAAATTCATTTACATATGGCATTGGATCTTTATTTGGTGCAATAGTAATATTAGGAAACCTTGAAAAATTTGGATTAATTTTGTTTACATTATATTTCTTAGAATTAATATTATTTATAAGAGGACTATTTAATCATGTATATAAAGAAAACTTTGCAATACCTGATGAAAATAATAATCTAAAAGAGCCATATGATAAAATATATAGTGTTACCCATCTTGCAATTAAAATAAATAGAAAGATATTTAAAAGGACAACAGAAAAAATGGTGGTATATACAATAATTTTATTTCAAATAATAATAACAATATTAGCTTTCTTATATGGATAATCTAATTTATATCTTTTTTAACAAAGATATAAAAAGATTATTTTATAATATTAAAATATTATATAATTTTTGCCAAAAAAACAATTTAAACCTAATTTGTATAACTTATAAAGAATATAAAAATATAGTACTAAAAATAAAAGAAAATTATAATTTAACATTTTATTTATTAGATAATGAAAGGGACATTAGAAAATTAAAAATTGAAGGAAATAATATAATAATATACAATAATATAGATAAAAATATATATGATGTATATAGGAAAAGAAAATTCGAAGATGGATTTCTTGGTTTAATAAGAGAGAATTTTATAATTTTTCATTTAATAAATCCATATATAATATTTGGAAAAAATATTAAAATATATGAAAATTTTTTATTAACATATTTAGGAAATAAAAGGTTCTATATAAATCAAAAACATAAAATTAACAAGTTCTTCTTAGAAGAACTATTTATTAATTTAATAATATATTATGATAAAATAATTAAGATTTTTAATAAAATATTAAATTTAAAATATTTTAAGGATTATATACATGAAAAAATCGGATTAATAACATATAAAGCTATCACTTTTTTATTGTTAGTAATTTTAGCTAGAACATTAACAGATACTTTTTATGGAGCATATATATCAATATACAATTTCTTAGGATTGATTGCCGGAATAATTGGATCTTCCAATATAATATTGACAAAATATCTATCAGAATATAAAGATAATAAATATGTTAAAATGGATATATATTTAAAAATTATTTTTTCAATATTTATTCTTTTAATTATTTTCTTATTTCCAAATTATTTCCTATCTACAACTTTCTATGGATATAGTTTTTTAGATATATTAATTATATATATAACTGCAATATTATTATCTTTAATTGGAGTCTATTTTTCCATATTTTATTCACAATTAAATATAAAATCTGTTAAAAATTTATATATATTAGAGGCTTTACTTAAATTTATTTTCATAGTTTCTTTAGTAATCATAATAAAAAATATTGGTTTTATATTTGGTTTATTTTTAGCCTATTTTATTTTAAATCTAGCTTATCTATATAAATTAAAGAAAAGTAATATTAATTTTTTATCTATATTGAAAGAAAAAATTAATTTTAATGATTTTAAAAAATATCTAAAATCTACAATACTTATTAGTCTACCAATATCTTTACTAGGTTTATATTCTTCAATAGATATACAAGTATTAAGAACATTTACAAACTATACTACTGTTGGAGAATTTTATTCTGCATTGATAATTGTTTACACATTATCTGGAATGTTTACTGTAAATGGTATAACATTACCTAGAATATTAAAATGGGAGAAAGAAAAAGTTATTAGAAACATAAATAGATTGCTATTAATACAATTTCTAATTAATGTTATATTATTTGGATTGCTTATATTAATTGGCCCTTATATAATAATATTTATATTTGGGGAAAATTATCAATTATCTGCAAATATAATAAAATATCTCTCAATTATTTTAATAATAAGTTCATTTAATATATATAATTTAATATTGTATAGAAGAGATATGGAAAAATATTATCCAATATATGCAATAACAACTGCCATACTTTCAATAATTACTGATATTATATTAATATCAAATTTCAAATTGTATGGAGCAATTGCCTCAGCAATATTAGCAAATGTATATATTGGACTAATAAGTTATATTATATATGAAACAAAATTCAATAATCTCCCTTCCTGATCTATTTTTAGATATAATTACAAAAAAAATAGATATAAATAAAAATACTGGAAATATAAATCAGGAGATTAAATTAAAAATTGGAGGAAATGCTGCAAATTTTTCAATTGCATTGGGTAAAATTGGGGTAAAAAATAAATTAATAGCTGGATGTAATAAAATTTCTGAATTAATATTTAAACAATATATAAAAGATAAAAAATTAAAGATAAAATTTTTACCAATATATACAGATATTTCTATTACTATTAGTTTAGAAGATAATGATAGAATTATGATAACAGATCCAAAAGGTATTCAAATTGGAATTAATGAAATAAAAAAATATGAAAAAATATTAAAGAAAACAAAATATATATTCTTTGGAAATTGGAATAATAATAAAAATTCCAATGAATTATTAGAATATATAATTAATTTAAATAGAGATGCAAAAATATATTTAGATATAGGAGATCCTTCAATAAATATTGAAAATTTAAATGAATTAATTAAAATATTAAAAGAAAATAGAATATGGGTTTTAAGTTTAAATGAATATGAATTAGAATATTTAGGAAATTTTCTTAAATTGGATTATGATAATCTATTAGATTTAGCAAATAAGTTATATAAAATATTAAATGTAGAAAATTTAGATATACATTCTCCAGATTTTGTTTATTCTTTACCATCAAATATATATATAAAAATTGAAAAAGTTAAACCAATAATATTAACAGGTGCAGGTGATACATGGAATGCTGGAAATTTTTATGGATATCTAAATAATTTAAATAATAAGGATAGATTATTATTTGCAAATGAAATTGCTAAAAAATATATATTGAATGAATTTTAATCATTTTTATTAAAAAACGCCCCCGCCGGGATTTGAACCCGGGTCACGGGATCGACAGTCCCGTATGCTGCCACTACACCACGGAGGCTTAATATTCTCTATTATTTAATATACTTTTAATTTTTTCTTTAATTTTATTAAATATATCTTCAGAATAAAATTTTTTATATTCTCTTAATAAATTTATTAATTCTTGATCAATGTTAATTATTTTATTATCTATTAAATATTGTATGAACTGTGTTAAATTTGAAGGATTGTTTTTTAATCTTGCCCTTTCCCAATCTATTAAATAAATTTTATTATCTTTAATAATTATGTGCTCATAGGGTCTTCTCATTTCTTCTTTTTCAATTTTTAATTTATCTAATAAAAACAAAATATCTAAAATATCATCTAAATATTTTTTCTTTTCTTCTATATCTAAATCTTCAAATTTTTTTCCGTTAATATATTCCATCTCTATTTCCAAATTTTTATCATTATAAGAAATAATCTTTGGAACAAAATCATAATTACTTAAAAGATTTAAAAAATATTTCTCTTTTTCATAATTTTTATATAATTTATCCTTAAATTTTTTTATTATTGTACCATTTTCTGTTAAAAAAATTTCAGAATGCCAACCTTCATCAATCTTTTTCATTCAAATATAAAGTTAAAATCTTCAAATATTCTATATTTCTTATTATTTAACTCTTCCAATGGTTTTTCAAGCTCTTCAATTAAATTATATAATTCTTCCTCTTTCATTTTCTTTTCTTCAATATTTTTACTATTTATATTATAATATCTTATTGAATATATATTATCATTTACCTCTTTTTCTCCAATATATATTATAATATATGGTTTATATGTTGATTCTAATATTCTTGTAATATTACTCAATTGGGTTTTTGTAGTTTTAATATTTACAACTCTAATTTCTTTATTTTTCAAATTATTATAAATTTTCATTGCATATTCTTTTATTTTATTATCCTTTTCTTTATCTCCAGTAAATATATCTAATATTGCAACCTGAATTGGTGTTAATACAAATGGCAACCTTCCTTTAAATGATTCTAAATATGCACCAATGAATCTTTCTATAGATCCTAAATATGCTCTATGAATTATATATAAATTATCTATTCCAAAATAATCTTTTACTAATTCAATAAGTTTAAAGTTCCTTGGTAAATTAAAATCTAATTGTATAGTACCCAATTGCCATTCTTTTTCTCCAATTTTTAATGTAAAATCATATTTAGGACCATAAAATGCAGCTTCTCCTTTTCCTTCATAAGTAGAGAAATTATATTTATTTGATAATTTATTTATTACATTTCTCATTACATCTTCAACATATTCCCAATCTTCTTTAGAACCTGAATATTCATTCATTTTATTTGGATCATGTAAACTTAATCTTACCTTAAATTCTGATGCTTTTAAATTTATATTAAATACTTTATCATATAATAAAATCATTTCATCCATTAATTTTTCAATTTCCTTTTCCAATAAATTTGGAGTAATAAATATATGGGAATCATCTTGTGTAAAAGATCTAACCCTTAATAATCCATAAACGCTCCCAGAAGGCTCATATCTATGTACAGTACCTAGTTCAAATATTCTAAATGGTAATTTTATTTTTCTATATTTTTCTAATAAATTAATGAAAATTAATATATGATGAGGACAATTCATTGGTTTAATTGCAAATTCTTCATCTTCTATATTAAATATATACATATTTTGTTTATAATATGAAAGATGACCTGAAATTTGATATAATAATGTATTTGTAATAAACGGGGTTCTTACTAAGTAGTATCCCCTTTTAACATGGAAGTCTGTCAATATTTGGGATAATATATAATATGTTAACCCGCCTACCAAGGAAAATAATTGTAAACCTTTTCCCAGAAGATCACCAAAATTCCTATTTAATTTTTCTACCCTCCTATCATGTTTTACCAATATATCTATTTCATCCCCAATATCTATATGATCCTTTTCCATTAAAAAATATGAATTAAAAAGTTTTATAAAAATAATTCATTTATTTCATAATAAACTATATCATTTTCTATATCAATTATTGCCAATAAAATTTTATTTAACTTCTTTGAATCCATAAAATTTAAAATATCTTTAATGTATAAGAATTCATTTTCATACATTGGATAAATATAATATAATATCTTTTCTTTTTTATAATCTGTATATAAAATAATTGAGTCTTTTTCTATATCTAGATAATATCCCTTATTTCTTAAATCCTCAAATACATAAAATTTCTTCATATTTAATATATTTTTATATTTTTTAATAAAATCTAAAAAATTATTTATTCCTTCCAATTTTATCCATCCTTTTTTTATACAATATAAAGCTTCTTCTGGTTCTAAAATAATATAATCTTTATCTATCTTCCCAATTCTTCCTATTTTATCATAAAATTCTTTATTTAAAATAAATTTATTATTAAATTCTCTAACTACAATTTTTTCCATCTTATTTCTAAAAATCTATAATTATTATCTTTTATACAATATAAAATTCTTTTTCTAGTGCTATGTGCAACTCTATTTTTTGCTAAAAAATCATATATATCTATTTTTTCATTAATATTTATTGGAATAGCAACCCATTTTGAATGTTGCTTAATATCTTCATATATTCTAAATATACCACCAAATTTTAATCCAGTACCTAAATAATAACCTTTTTCTCTAAAATATTTATATATATCATAATATAACTTAATTTTTTCATCTTTTAAAAAATAATTTATATCTAATTTATTATTTTTCTCATCATAAACTTCAATTTCATTTTTTTCTAATAAATATAAGACTTCATAAAAATATAAAATCTTATCTTCTGATAAAAATACATTATCCTTATATAATACTCTTCTCATCTAAATCTTAAATTATAAAAAATATATAAAAATGCCGCCGGTGGGACTTGAACCCACGACCTGTGGATTACAAGTCCACCGCTCTACCAGCTGAGCTACGGCGGCAATAAAATATAAAATAATAAAAAAATTAAAATCTTTAACTCCCTCCTAGAGAAACTACTGATTGAGATAGAACAGCTGGTATAGCTCCACCATATTGTGATGTATATCCATTTATTGGTGTTATTTGTATATTATAATTTTCATTTACTGATAATCCATCAGGTAGATAATACATTATCTCATATAATTCTCCAGTTGTTAAATATACACTTTCCTGACTTACCGATAATCCAATTATTGCATATGGATTCTGAATTCCAGCTTCATTCATTGATTGCAATATTTGGAATAATTGATTTATACTTAATGGATATCCAATTATTGAAGAATTTAATCCTATTGTACATGAGACTAAAGTTCCATTTACATATGTGAAGTTTGTATATATATATTGATTTGTGAAATTATTTAATGTAGAACATAGCTGTGAATTATTTATTGTTACATTTAATACATTTACTTGGTTATCAAACATAAATCCTGTTATTATAAAGCTTCCTCCTTGTAATACACCATATATAGATGTAGGTTCATATTGTGAAGGTGCATACGAATATACATCTCCATTACTATCTGTAATCAAAGTACTTACATATTCAAAGTTAATTGGATTAGAACCTGGCATTAATGATATAACTGGTCCTAAGACGGTTATTTTTTGTAAATAATTATTTAATTGGCCACTTGATGGATCATATTGATATCCGAATACTTGTGTAATTTGCATACCCGTTGTTATTCTTTGTTCGGCTTGCGCACCTGTTTGTAATGCTTTTGATTGTAAAGAACTTGCAGTATATATTATTACACCAGCTGCTACTGCTGCTGTTACTATTATTGATATTAATATAATTAATGTTGACAAACCAAACTGTGCCCTTACCATAATGAATTAAAAGATTTTAAACATTATAAATTTTATATAGATAGTTATTTATTTAATAAAGCAATTGTTTCCATATGATATGTATGAGGAAATTGATCAACCAAAATTATGTTTTCTAATTTATAATTTCCTTTATTTATTAAAATATCTATATCCCTCTTTTGGGTTTCTGGATAACAAGAAACATAAATTATTTTCTTTGCATTAGATTGTAATATTTTTCTTATTACTTTTTTATTTATCCCTGGCCTTGGTGGATCTACAATTATTTTATCTGCATTTATCTTTTCTAAATTTTCTACATTAGATAACAAAAATTTTACACTTTTTACATTATTTATTTCTTTATTTAATTTAAACATTTCGAAATTTTCCTTATTATTATCTACAGCATACACATAATTAGAATATTTTCCAATTTCTATTGCATAAAAACCAGAACCAGAATATAAATCATAAATTACATCATTTTCATTTGGATCTGTAAATTCTCTTACATATTTTAATAATATCTCTGCAATATAACTATTTGGTTGATAAAAACTATTTGTTGAAATATAATAAAAATTATCTAAAGCTTTTTCTTTAATATATTTTTCTCCAGATAATAAATAATTTATATTTCCATAAGAAACATCTGAAATAGTATCATTTATTGACCAATAAAATGAATTAACATAATTTTTAATCTCATTATAAAATTCTAAAAATATGTTTTTATAATATTCTGAATTCTCTATTTTATAAGTTATTATATTTACCATTCTCTCATTTGTAAATTTTCCTTCTCTTATTACAATATATCTAATAAAACCAGTATAATTTTTTGTATCCCATGGTTTTAAATTTTTATTTATTATAAATTCTCTAAACTTATTTCTTATTATATTTGATTCTAGAGATTGTAAAAAACACTCATCAATATTTACATATGAATACCATTTTCCATATTCCTTTAATCCCACTTCATAATTAGGACCAACAGCATAATCCATTCTGTTTCTATAATAAATTATTTTCGGTGATTTTATAACTTCATCAGGTTCTCTTTTAAATATATCAATAAATTTCTTTATTTTATATTCTATTTGTTTATTATATGATAAATTTTGAATTTGACAACCACCACACTTTGGAAAATGCTTACATAGCATTAAGAATATTTAAAAATAAAATTTTAAAGATCAAAAATCTATTGATATTCTTGATAGCCCAAAGAACTACATGATGAATAACCTGTACTTGGATTTACAGAACACTGCATTATATCATAATATTGAGTTGGTGGAATTACTACTCTAAATCCCATTTGTAAATTACTTAAAGAATAGTTTATTGTTGCGTTTAAACATGGTCCTCCAATAATTGTTAGATCAACATTTGCTACTGAATGTGCTGGTATTGCTTGCCCATAACTTAATGTTTCATTATATGTTGCATCATATACAGATTCTGCTATACCAATATTTGCAGCATCAGCTGAACTTTCAAATATTGGAGTTGTACATATTATATCACCATTTGGTGTTGTAAAGACAATAAACCATCCACTTAATGGTATATCTGTTGGTCCTAAATTATATAATGTAAATGAAACTGTTGCTACACTTCCATATTCTGAATATTCAACATCATGAATTGTAAATTGTGGTACTGCAGATTGTTGTTGATTTAATTGTAATTTTGTAATTGAATCCCCAGCACTTTTTAAATAAACATCAACAATTATATAAGTACTTATTGCAGCTAATGCAACCAAAAATATAAAGAAAAAAAGTGATCCAAAGGCTTGTCCTTTCATTTTAGCCATATAATATTACTGTTGGATATATCATTGCTGCTGGAGTTATACCTGATAGATCATATGGTTGTCCATTTGGTGGTATTATAGAGAATTCCCATGTTTGTGATGTTCCTAATGATACATTAGCATATACTAATAGTGCTGCCAAATCATCTGGTCCCAATACTCCATCGTATAGTAATCCTGAATTATCTACTGAATCATGCTGATCAATATAGTAATATCCTGTATATCCTGTTACTACTGAACTGTTTGCTACAGCTCCTCCATATGAAAATATTTCTCTACCGGCTGGAGAATAGAATATTAATGCTGTTTGATTGAATAATATTGGCTGTGATCCTGGTGCTAATCTTGTATATACTAAGAACTCTTGTACTGTTTGTGATTTTGTATTAACATTTATACCTTCTACTCTTACAATTTCTACAGTTGTACCAGATGTTTGTACTGTTTGTTGTGCTGCAGCTGCTGCATGTCCTTGCGCACTAGTTGTTGCTCCAATAATAACTAATGCTGCTATTGCTGCTGTCAATGCTGCTGCTATAAATAATACCATTGCTGAAAAACCAGATCCTCCCTGACCTTTCATACCTTATTAAACATTCTTCCCATCTATATGAATTTGTTAATCAATAATGATAATTTTTGCCCCCGCCGGGATTTGAACCCGGGTCATAGGGACGAAAACCCTATATCCTAGACCAGACTAGACGACGGGGGCGTATTTATTTTACTTATAAATAATATTATATAAGTTTTATTTAAATTTTATAACAATGTTATAAATTTAAAAATATAATATATAATTTTAGATAATATGCAAGATATAATTATAAAGGGTCCTTTGAATGAAGAAAAAATCAAAAAAATATCTGAAATATTAAATGAACCAGATTGGATGACAGACATAAGATTAAAAGGATTAAATTATTTTAATAAATTAGATTTACCAAAATTTGGACCAGAAATAAAAGATATTGATTTTGATAATATGATATATTATAGAAGTATAATTAAAGAAAATAAACCAAAGAGGTGGGAAGATCTACCAGAAGATATAAGAAATAGAATAGAAAAATTAGGATTAAGAAAAGAATTTGAAAGAGAATTTTTATCTGGATTATTATATCAACATGATTCTTCTTCAATATATAAAGAAATAAAGAAATATCTAGATCAAGAAGGTATTATTTTTATGCCTCTATCACAAGCAGTAAGAGATTATCCAGAAATTGTAAAAGAATATTTTGGAAAAGTTATCTCTTTTGGAGATAATAAATTTGCAGCATTAAATACAGCAGTTTGGAGTGGGGGTGTATTTATTTATGTACCAGAAAATGTTAAAATAGACTTCCCATTACAAGCATATTTTTGGATAGGAACAGAAAATCTTGGGCAATTTGAAAGAACTTTAATAATAGCAGATAAAAATTCTAGAGTAACTTATATAGAAGGATGTACTGCTCCAATATATAATATATCTTCATTACATGCAGCAGTAGTGGAAGTTTTTGCAAAAGAAAATTCCGAAGTTACTTATGCTACAGTACAAAATTGGTCTAAAAATATATATAATCTAGTAACAAAAAGAGCAAGGGTATATAAAAACGCTAAAATTAAATGGATATCTGCTGAATTTGGAAGTAAAGTAACAATGCTATATCCGGGATTAATTTTAGAAGAAAATTCTACAGGAGAAATTTATACAATATCAATTGCAAATGAAAATCAAATAATAGATACTGGTGGAAGAATATTGGTAAATGGAAAAAATTCCGGAGGATATATTGTAACAAAATCTATATCAATAAATGGAAAGGCAGTAAATAGAATAGATATAAAAATATTTAGTAATTCTGAAAATTCAAAAGTTATATCTAAATGCGACTCTTTAATAGAAGGAAATGGAATAGCAGAATCTATACCAAGAATGGAAATTTACAATAATAAAAATTATTATAATCATGAAGCAAAAACTGAAAAAATAGATGATCAAAAAATATTTTATTTACAAAGTTTAGGTATAGATAAAAAGAAAGCTAAAAGATTAATATATATGGGATTTGCAGATGATATTCTAAGAAACTTTCCACCTTCTTATCAAATGAGAATTAAAAAACTTCTAGAAATAGAATTAGAAGAAATGGGGGGATTTGGCTAATTATTTAAATAGCCAATTATATATTATTTTTATATCTCTTTTTATTACTCTTCTAGCCTCAAACTTCTTTATTTTAAAATAATCAGATATCTTTGCAAAACTCCATGATAATAAAAATTTTCCAATCAATAATTCTTCTTTATCTATCTTTGGTTTATCCTTTTCAGTATATAATAAATAATAGATATATAATAATTTTACAACATCTGCAGCAGCTTCATATGTCATAGGCGAAGATAAATAACCTTCCAATCTTTCTATTTGATTATCTGTCAAATTTAATTTATAATGTGGTTTAAATTTATATGGCGTTTCTAACATTTTTAATATTAGTTCCGGAGATAAATCAAAATATACATCTGATATCTGATTTATTAATCTCCATCTAAATTCATAATTTAACTTTTTAACCATTTTTTCTGATTCTTCATTTATTGGTTTTATTACTATACCAGAATATTCTCCAGAAACCTTATTTTTTTCTGGAGATAAATGAATTAATACAAAATTATTTTTTTGCCAGAAATTTAATAATTCATAAGTTACGCCAAAACTAGAACCAATCCAATCATAATTATTTTCCTTAGCCCAATTATATAATTTATCTAATGATAGGGATCCCAAACCCATACCTTGAATTTCTGGTATTGTAGCAATTCTAACAATTCTTAATCCCTTTAATTTAGCAAATTCCTTTATTCTATAATGTTTAACTATTATATCTGGTATTATATTTCCTTTTGGTTTATAATCTTTCAACATTTTATTAATTGTATCATCATCTATACCACCTTCATATGCAATGTGTATTCCATTTACAATTTTTCCATTTGATAATTCTAAAACAAAAGCATCATGATGTGGTGCATCAGCAAGCATTGCTATATCATTTGGTTTATTTTGATAATGCGCTAAAATATATATTCCAACAAAATTCTTTAATTTTGGATCATCGTTATAAAACCATTCTTTCTTTGGTATTTTATAAAATCTTACATCTTTATTTTTTATTAACTCTTTATCACTCTCATTAATTTCAGAAACTTCAGAATCTAATAGTAATGTATCATATAACCATTTTTCAATTGGATCCTGATCATTATATCTAATTGGCTCAACCATATTATATTTATATATCTTAAAATCTTTCAGAGAATTTAGATATTTCAAAAATTTGACAGAAAAAGATCTACCAGCTCCTTCATATCCATGAATAGTAGAAGAAAATACAATTTTATTATATTTCTTGATATATTCTAATAATATATTTATACCAATACCTGCAGCTTCATCAACAAACAATATATCATATTTTTTTCCTAGTATTTCAGATGGCTTTCTATATTCAATATATATTTTATTGTTTATTACTATCTTTCTCTCACTTATTTCCTTATATTTTATATTATTCTTATCTAATCCCAACTTTAAGAATTCAAATAATGTTTCTACATTATTAAATTCTGGTGATGTTATACCTATATCATATACTTTCTTACTATTTAATAATATCTCCGAGATTCCAGAAATTGCTAAACCAAGAGATGCACTTTTTCCTCTTCCCCTATCTGCAATAATTAAATATATTGATCTTTCATTACTTAATAAATTTTCTAGAAGAAAAAGAACATTTGTCTGGTCTTGTGTTAAACATAATTTATATATTCTGTCTGAAAATTTTCTATTATCTGGCAATAATATTTTCTTTCTTCCTGGTGGATATGCTTCTTCTAATATACATTCATCATTTATTCCTTTTATTAATCCATTTTCTGTATCATATATAATTATATTATCATATTGAAGTAATTTATTCTTGAATCTATATTCAAAATATTTTTTTACATCTTCTAACTTATATGGAGGAGTTAATAAATGTTCATGAAAGGTTGTATAATTTTCTTCAAAATGTTCAAAATCTTTAATTAAGAAAAATGCAATACCTATTCCAGATAAAGTTTCAATAATTCTACCTATATAATCTGGAGTTAATGATTTATACATATCTAAAATTAATATATCATATGTTTTTCCCAAAATTTTTTTAGAATCTTTATATTTAATTTTTTCTATATCTAAAAAATCTATCTTTTCTTTTAATTTTTGAAACCTATATAAATAATCTCCATTAAACTCTTCAGATATATATAAAATCTTTATTTTATCTTTAAAATTCTTAATTTTTTCATAATATATTTTTAGCAAATTTGATAAAATATCGAAATAATCTTTACCAGATAAAACAACAATTCCTCTATGGTTATTTCTAATTATTTTACATAATAATTTATTGTAATCATTTAATATATCCATATATAAATTATCAACCAATTACTTATAACTGTTTAAGAAAATGTTAACATTTTGTTAAAGTTATATTAAACCATGTTAAAACATTAAAATATTTTGTTAATTGAATATTAAATAATAGATATAAGCTAGTTAAATGGTATTAAAGTGTTAACAAAATATGTTAAATAAATGTTAAATTAAAGTAAATAATATCTTAATTTCATATCAAGTGATTTTAATAATTTTTGATCATCTACAAAAACTATAGATAATCCTTTTGATATTCCTCCAGAATATAATCTAGAAGTTCTTCCAGAAGCTTGTAAATATGTTTTAAGATCTACAATATTTAGATATATATTTTTATTTTCATCTATTTCTATAGAAACATCTGGATTTTCTTTTAATTTATCCAATATTTCTGTCCTATCAATATAAATTTTCAAAATATTATATAATGTTAATATATCATTAGCAAAGGTTCTTAAATATCCAACCAATTCTACCTTATTTCCATTTAAAAAATCAGAAATTAATTTTAGATCTCCAGAAGATAGTTTTTTCATATTTTTTCTTAATCTTGTAAGAATTTTTGTTATTCTATCTTTTTCTATCTCAGATATATACGGTAAAATTAGATTAGATAGAATAATTATATTAGTTATATTTTTCTCAAGATCTTTAATATTTATCTTTATCTTTGGTATACCTAAAAATATTGCATATTTTATTCTTTCTGGCATATTAATTCCTCTAGTTAATATTCCATATGGATCTACAATACTAATTAAGAAATTTATTTTTCCTTCATAAAAATCATTTAATATACTTTCAATTTCTCTTGTTTTTGTTTTTGAATATATTAAACCAACTTTTACATTATTTAATATTAGATAATTGTAAATTTCTTTCATATATTCTATTCCCTTTTCCTTCGGAACAAATATTAATCCACCATCTTCTAACTCTTTTAATAAATTCAATAATTCTTCTTTTATATCTTTCTTAGGAATATAATATACATCTATAACATTTCTAATTTTTGAACTTCCAGTTCCAATAGTAAAGTTAGCCAATTCTTTATATAATCTGACTCTTTTTCCTCTTAAACTACCAGTAGCTGAAGATAGAACAATTAATCCATGATTTTTATTTTTAATCTCTAAAAATTTTTTATATAAATCGCTATTAAAATCTAATTTACCACTCAATTTTAGATCTATTACTTTTTTAGCAACATTTATGTCATCTTCACTATAACCAACTAAAATAAACAATTTTTCAATATTTTTTGATCCTTTAAAAAAAGAATCTACATCATCTACAAAAGCAATATCAAATTTTTTACCTTTTAATATATCAAAATTTTTAGTTAAAAATTGATTTGAAATAATTAATATATTAAATTCTTCATTCTTTATTTTTTCCTTAATTTCTTTTTTATTATTACCATAATATGCTATAAACTTTATATTTAGATTTAAACTACTTATAAATTTATCAAATAAATCATTAAATTGTTTTACAAGTAATCTCGTAGGTAATATTATTAATATCTTTTTATTGTATTCACTAGAAAAGTAAATAGATGAAATTATAATAAATGTTGATTTTCCAACACCTGTTGGTGCTATCATAGAAAAACTATTATTTTTATATAATCTCTCAAACCACATTATTTGTACTTTCCATGGATTAGAACCTAATACCTTTTTAAAAAATTCAGAAAATTTATTAACTTCTTTATATAAATTATAAATATTTGTATAATCTTTTAATTTCCCTTTTTCAGATAATTTTTTATATAAAAGTTCTCTAAAAGTGTTTTCATCCTTTATATTTAATAATTCCAATATTTCATTATCATCTAAATCATTTTCACAGGGAAGACCATGTGAGAGTCTGTAAGAGGAAATTATGTTGTTACAATTAAAACATAAATTTTTTATATATAAAGGAATGTAATCCATATTTTCTTTTATTTTAAAAATTAATTTAAAAATATTCTATTATGGATATATCAGACATAATTACTTACTTGCAAAAAGAAAAAGAGAAAAAAACATTACAAAATTTACAAAAAGATTTCTATGTTAAAGTATCAGAATTATTAAAAAAATATAAAAAACAATTAGAAGCATATAAATCTGATAGTAAAGAATACAGAGAAGTTATTGCAACGATAGATAGAATAAAAGAATCATTATCAGAATTAATTAATATAAGAATTAGCAAAATAATAAATAATACAGTCTTAGAAGTTAAAGAAGATTTAAATATAATATCAGAAGATTTTTTAGAGGAAGAAGAAAAGCTACTATATTCTCTTATAAAGAAGATATTAAAATCATATAAAGAAAATATACAAAACAAGATTATTAATGGAGAAGAAATCGATATTAATAAATTCTTTTCAGATATAAATATGAATATTTCATCATACCAAAACAAAATAGATAAGAAGATTGTTATTATTAAAAATCAATTACCAAAGATTGTTGGCCCAAATGGAAAAATATATGGACCTTTTAAGATTGGAGATATAATAATATTAAATAATAACTTTGCTGAAAAATTAGAAAATACTGGAATAGGAAAAGTATTTAATTAAACTTATAAAATTATTTAATATAATTATCTTTAATGAAATTGCCAAAGACTGTTAATAAATATTGTCCATATTGTAGAAAAGTTACTGAACATAAAGTAATCATTGTAAAAAATGTAAAGGCTAGGACCGGTTTAGTTTGGGGTTCTAGAAGAGCTAGAGAAGGAAAAAAAGGCAGAGGAAATAAAGGAAAATATAGTAAGAGACCTCTATCACAAAGAAAAAGAGGTATTATAAAATCATCTAAAGGTGTTGATATAAGATTAGAATGTAATATATGTAAAAAACAAACTATATGGGAAATAAAAGGTAGATACAAAAAAGTAGAATTATCAACTGCTATAAAATGAAGTCAAAGCTATATTTTGAAGCATTTTCTAATGATAAAGATAAATTAACAGAATTTTTAAATAAAACATTTGAAACAGTATCAAAATTCAAGAATTTCCAAATAATAGACAAAAAAATTGCTGATCCTATAACAAAAGATATAAAAACTCCTGATGGAAAAACTTTAAGTGGCTGGTCTTCTTATTTAGAAATATATGCAGATTTCAAAGACTTTGATTCATTAATAGATTTTATACTGTTTTATACACCATCAAGAATCGATATAGAAGATATAAAAGAAATGAAAATTATAACAAAAGATAATGAAATAAAATATAACAAAGAGAAAGTTAATTTATTATTAAATCAAATACCCCAAGCTATAAATATGAAAGTATCTGCATTATTGAATATATATCTTGCTCAAGTTAAAAAGGATTCTAAAGGACCGGATAATAAGTCATTAACAAATTTAAAAATAAAATAAAATTTTATCCATAATAATATCCAGAACTTTTTTCCTTCTTTATTTTTTCTTCCTCTAATTTCTTAATCATATTCAAATCTTTTTCTATTTTCTCTTTTAATTTCTTGCCCTTTTCTTTTAAATCATTTGTATCAACTTGGAAATCATATAACTTGCTCAAAATTTCTAATGCCTTTGAAGCACCAAAATATCCATTAATTTGATTTGATAAATATGTTTCAACTAACAATAAATAAGCCGGTTTTTTGAATAGTTGAGAATAATATAAAAACAAACCACTCATTCCAATAACAGTATTTGATTTATATAAATTTAGTTCTCCCAATTTTTCCTTTATCTTATTTATATCATAATATTTATTTAACGCAAATAAATAATTAGGATTTTCCGGTTCTAATTGATGCGAACCTATCCCACCAATTATACTTAATTCTAATAAATTAAATTTACTTATTATTCTAAATAGTTTATTCATGAATTTATATCTAAAGTATAAAGATAATCCTGGATCTTCTAGAATCATTATCTGAAAATCTCCATATAATACTAGAAAATTATAGTTACCAATTGGAACATAATATAATTTATAACTTATATTATCAGATATATATCCATTTTTATTTATTTTAACTATATCAGGAAAGAAATCTGTAATTATTCTCCCAACAAGTTTTCCTCTATAAGTTTCTATTAACTTTTTTCCAACTATTTTTGACAAATTTCCATATCCCCCACCTATTGAATAAAGAAAGACTATGTTATTCATACTTTTTATTTTTTCTTTATCAATTATGAATTCCATAATATATTATAATATATTATTTTTATATAAAGTTTCTTTTTTCATTTTTCTTCTATAATCACCCCACTTATCATCTGGAGAAAATTTGGGAGGTATTATTCTGGATGTTTTATTACCACAAATTGGACAGATTTCTTTAAATGTATATATTTTACAATTTTTACATTTTCTAATCTCTTTCATATTTATTTATTTCATAAACTATATTATAATTTTTAGCTTCTTTATTTATTAATTCTAACATTTCTTTTTCCTTTTTTTGTAGATCAGATGGACTCGTAGTAACATATTTTAACATATAAGTAGGTGATCCCAAATATTTAATCATTATATTTAGATCCTTTATTTTTTTAAGAAATTCCTTTATTTTATATATTCCATCTCCATCTAAACAATATGCTTGCATTATATATGTAAACTCATATTTTGGTGGGTTTAAATAATCAATTATATATTTATATAGTAAATCAGAATATTTTTTACTTATTTTATATTTATCTAGAACGCTTTTTCCATTTATATAAGTTTCTAAAAATACACTATAAAGTTTATTTTCTGGAACAATTTTAAATATTATATCTTTTTCTAATTTACTCATATCTATATTTTCCTTTTCACTCATTATTTTCAATATATTATAAGCCACCATCTCCCTTTTATATTCAAAAATCTTTGCTTTTTGTTTATTTTTATCAACTCTCTTTAAAGATAAAGTAACTAGTCTATTTTGCTCATCTACATCAAGTACCAAACATACAATCTTTTTACCTTCTCTAACTAAAATCCTCGGATTTGCAATTCTTCTATTTGATAATTCATCTATAGGAATTATTCCATTAAAATTCTCATATTCGTCTAAGCTAACTTTTACATCTACATCCGATATATTATTTACAGTACATATAACATAATCATTCACCTTCGGAGGATCTTTTCTCTTATACATTTTTTAAAATATATTAAAAATACTTATTAAATTTATATACTACTCTAGGTTTTTGTTACTGGAATATTATATATATCTTTTTCATAACAATTATATGAAAGATTCATTAAAACATATGCTTGTAATCCTAAATTTGAATTTAATAGACTTTGAATTTCTGGATCATTTTGAGATAATTGTTGAATATTTATACTACATGATATCGTAGATGAATTTATTGAAACATCTTGTGTCGGTGTACATGAGAAACCTTCTTCTCCATTTTGTATATTTATTTGATTTGCTGCAATAATATCTAATTCGGCATTTACATTAAAAGTAGCTTGATTATTGGAATATACATTACTGAAGCATCCAACAGAATCTTGGAAAGCTATTGAAAAATATATATTTCCATTAATTTCATTCACATTAATATTAGAATATGCTGGTGTTATTGGAGATGATGAATAATATACAGGTTCACTTAATGTTATCTGACTATTAGAATAATTTAATTGTAATGGTATTAACACATTTGTAACAACATTTGATATATTATATTCTACAACTATTGGTATTTGAGTAGGCACTACTTGAAGGCCTGGACTCAGAGAAACTTCTATATTTCCAACTGTAGAGTTTGAAGGAACAAGTTGGTTAGAAGAAGAATTATAAATTGCCGGTTCTGCATTAAAGTTACCTGAGTAAGAAGAAGATAAAGCATAACTATAAACATAATATGAAACTTCCAGTTGAGAATTTGACATTGTATAAATATTATTAACATAAATAACAGGTAATTCATAATCTAAACCATTTGATTCGCTATAATTTAATGAGGACGGAGCTTGAATATATAAATATATATTTCCAGGTTGATTTAATGCCCATGGGGGTTGATATAAATTAGAATTTCCACTATTAAAGAATCCAAAATTTCCAAATCCAATATTACCAATTGGACATGTAGAAAAATAAAATAGAGTAGTACCTGCAAATAATATTGGTAGCATATATATAAATTTTCCAGACTTCATTAAATATATATTTACTTTATTAATTAAAAATTTTATGATAATATTAACTTGAAGTATTTGTATTATTTTGATTACTAGATGTGTGTATATTATTTAAGTTGTTAATATTTCCATTTAATGAATTTTGAACAATATTATAAGCTTGTTGACTTTCATTGATAAATTGAGTTGTACTATTTTTGACAGTTTGAAATATCTTATTATTTTCTAAATATCCAATGATTTGATTATGATATAAATAACCAACTACTACCAGAATTATTAAAATTAATAAAAATATTAATCCACCACTAGAGGATCCTCTATTTTTCTGCATTTTTAAGGTAATAATAGAATTTTGTTGATTAATATTCTGTTTAGATTGCTTATCAATCATATACAAAATAAAATTTTTATATATTTATAAGATTTCTTTATTTATAAATTTTAAGATATTTGTAAATAATCTATCTTAAGATAATTATCTGTCTTTATTTCTAATATATTCTCTGGCAATAAACAATTGTATATATTTATTGCATAAGCCCCAACAGAAGAACTTATATTATATATGCAATTATTATTTAGTATAACTTCTCCAGATCCTTGACCAACTATAATATCTAATATATAATTTGTTAAATTATTTGGAAATGCTATATAAAATATGTTACTATTTGATTCTATATATAGATTATTTATATTAACTGGATATGATGATATTAGACTAATTATATTTTCTCCAACATTTAAATATGGAGTTAAGTAAAATAAATTAGAACATGAAGATAATGGAATTGATAATCCATTTACAATTAATTCTACATTTTGAGGAGAATATGGACAAAAATCATAAAACATATATACATCTCCAGATATATAATAATAACTAAAATTTAATGATGAAAACTTTAGATAATTTATATTTATATTATTCAATATACCATTCCCATTAAATATTATACTTGACGGAGAAAATACTATTTTTAACTCATTATCTCCATTATATAGATAATTTGAAGGGACAAAAATACTTATTTCACCATTTTGACATCCAGAATATAATTCGTAATTATTTACATATATATTAAAGTTTCCATTATTACATGTAGAATAAGCAGTAATATTTATTCCATTATAATCATTAGAATAATAAAAATATAAGCTCTTACTAACTGTTCCATAAAATATGTTTGTTTCAAAATTTAAAGTTCCTAAATTAATATAATATACTGGAATATAGCTTCCTATTGTATAATTACTTGCTATATAATAATAATTTTGGCTTGTTGATAATTGTATATTTTGAAAAACATATTGATTACTTATACTTATATTTGAAATATTTGAAGGAAAATATAATGTTATATTAGTTCCATTAATCAATTGTTGTATTAAATATTGTTTATATTGATATGGAAGAATTACCCAATATACAAAAATTACTATACCAAGTAATATGAAAAATATACCCAAACCTGTTGTTTGCAATTTTTTCATATTTTAATAAGATATTCCTTAATATTTATATTTTATACCTTAATTTTCCAACAATACAAAATCTATCAATTAATTCAAAATTATTAACATTATTATTTACAAAATATATTTCTGCATCTATTTTATCAAGAATATTAAATAAATTTATAATTTTATCAATATTGTTTTCTTCTTTCATTTTTTTAAAGCATTCTTCAGAAACTAAAACATATTCTATATTATTATACATTGCATTATTATATACTTCATCATATCCAAATGCTACCATGTTTTTTTGCATTAAATATAATATTTCTTCAATTAATTTATTTATTTCCAAAATTTCTAAATTTTTTAATGTTTCATAATATTCAGTTCTCCTAATAAATTCATATATGCCATTTATACCCCCATTAGACACTTTATATATTTTTATATTTTTTATATTTAATTTATCCTTTATATAATCATAAAATTCTTCAGGATAAAATAATGGACCAATTATGCATAGAAATTTAATATTATAATTTCTTAATGTATTTAAAAATTCTGAAAATATTTTATATAATTTTGCTTTTTCTTCTGGATCTCCCTTATTTATCTTATAATATTCTTCCTTTATAATTTTTATCCCACTATTTATTATACCCAAAGCTATTTCATTACTATCTATAGATATTACAAAAATATCCTCCTTTTTTCTAGAAGATTTTTCCAATATCTTTTCCTCATATTTCTTTATTTCTTCCTTTTTATATAATGTAAATTCTGTAGATATTCTTATATCAAATGTATGATAATGGCCAATAGAATCTTTATCATTTGAATCAATTATTTTTCCAGAAATCCTTAGTGAATCTTTATATTCGGAAAATTTAATATTTTCAACCTCTATTTTTATCTTTATTTTTTTCTTTTCTTTCTCATTCTCAAATTTTAATGTTCTATAATCATATCCTTCTATTATATCCCCTACATTAACTATTTTATACAAATATAATAAATCTATATCATCTTCTACCCTAATTTTTATTGTTTTCTTATCTATTATTTCATATTTCATATTAATAATAATATTAAAGAAAGAAATATTGGAGGAATAAATGGTGCCCCTTCCTTTACTTTTACTTTTATATCATTATATTCTCCCAATTTTTTTAATATATTTATTTCTTCTTTTGAAAGACCAAATCTTCCAATAAATAATTTATTCTGAAATATATGATAGAATATTATAATAAATGGTATAGAATAATAAAAGAAAATTTCATTTAAAAAATAAAATATTAATGGTAGAATTACAATAAATAAGATAATAATAGAATTTATTAATTTATTATTTATCTTAAATTTTAACATATAATTATTTTCATTTTCATAAATATCAAAATATTTTATCAATATTTCTTTATCTTCCTTCTTTATATTATTAACTTCTATTCTATCTTCTATCCAATCTCCCTCAACTAATTCATTTACATTTCTTATAAATGTAAGTTTTTCTTCAAGATCTTTTGATATATATCTAAATAGAAAATATGGTATATATAAAAAAATTAGAGAAATTAATAGATAATAAATGTTAAAATATAAGAAGAAAAGGTTGATAAAATATATAGAGATCAATATTAAGGTAATATTAATGATGGAAATATAATATTTTTTTCTATTTTCTTTATATATTTTAATAGCTTCTATATTGTGAAATATAAACCCAAATAATATTAGATAAAATAAAAATAATAACATCTTATATAGAGAAAAGAATGATAATAGAAAGAATATTGAAAAGAAAATAAACAAATCTCCAATAGCTAATAATCTAAATAAATATAATAATACAAAAAATAAAAGAATAAGATATGAAAATATAAGGTTCTCTGGATAAATATTTTGAATAATTAAGTATAAAAAATAGAATACATTAAATATTAATAAAATATATATTATTATATCATCTACAGATTTATATTTTATATCCTGATATGATGAATATAATAATATTATTATGTCAAATATCAATAAAGGGAGTATTTCATTCATATAAAAAATAAAAATACAATTCTTATAAATAATTATTATGATGATGTGGACACAATCTGAATTAATGATGAAAGGAGTAGCTACTGATTTTTAAATTTCTATATATTAATATTTATTATGCCATTAATAATACCATCTCCAGAATATGCTAAGAGAAGGAAAATATTACAGATTAATAATAAAATTAAAAAATTAGAAAAATCAGGAAATGGAAAGATAACTTTAGTATTAAAAAAAGAAATAGATTTAAACAATCTTAATGAATCATTAAAATTTATATCAATGTTAAAAGAATTGGAGGAAAGAAATTTCTTTGATGAATTATATATTGTTAAATCTGATAAAGTATTAGATTACTTAGATATAGAAAAAGGATTAGACCAGAAAAATATAGAAAAAGAAAAATTAATAAAATTATATAATATAATAAGCAGGCTTACAAATATAATAAATAAAATTAAAAAAATCTATTAGTATTTATATTACTCTTCCACTTTTATATTTTTAGATAATAATAATCTCTTTATATTCTCTATATCATTCTCTATTATCTTTATTTTTTCTATTTCGTTTATTATATATTCGAAATTTGCCAAATCAATAAAATTTTCTATTTTCTTTATTTTATTCATTAAATTTTCATAATCCGATAATACAGATTCTAATATATCCTTAGAATCATATAATTCTTCTTTTATCTTGCTCATTTCCTCTTTAATATTATTTATACCTTCCTCCAATTTATTATATTTTTCATTAATCTCTTCAATTTTATCCATTTCATTTACTTTCGATCTTAAATCTACAACCAAATTATTTAATTCTTCAAATAATGCATATATACTATTTAGCCTATTTTCGAAGTTTATATATTTGTTATATAATTCTTCATAAGCTTTAAATTGTTTTATATTTTTAATATCATCATTTGTTAATTGTAATAAGTAATTCATATTACTTATTTTATTATTAATTTCAGAATATTTTTCTTCATATTTCTTTTCTATCTCTTCCAATTTACTATTAACATTATATAGATCTTTTTCTTTTATCTCACTTATCATTTCAGATATTTTATTATAATTTAATAAATCTTTAGATAGATTATCTATTGTTTTAGATAATAAATTTGTTAAATTATCTACTTTTAGTTTTAAATCATTAAAATCATTGATATTTGTATATGAATCCCCTATTTTATTTAACTTATCAGTTAAATCTTCTATTTTATTTCTTAAATCTTTTACACTATTTATAACATCTTCATATTTTGTTACTTTATTACTTAAAGAATTTATATCAAGCTCTAATTTATTTATTTTTGATTTTACATTTACTATAGCAGAATAATCAACAAAATTTTTCTGATTATTTTCTAATACATCTACTTTTAGTTTTAAATCGCTTAAATATCTTACTTTATCCAATAAATCTTCATTTAATATTTCCTTATAATTATTTAATATTTTTTCTATATTTTCTAATTCTTCTTTCAAAGATTTTAATTGATTATTGAATTCTTCCCTACTTACAAAATTATTTAAGTTTCTTTTTATTTCAGATATTCTATTGTTAAAATTTTTTACATATGAAAAAAATTCATCAATCATATCTACATCTTTATTTAAATCCATAAACTATTTATTTATAATAAATTTTATTAAACTTACCAAATACTTTTTAATAATTCTTTTCTTATGTCATCAATTTCTTTCTTTATCATATCATATTTTAATTCTAAATTATATAACCTTTTTTTAATATCATCTATGTCTTTGAATTTCAAGTTTATTTCTAGTAAAATTATTTTTAATTCATCTAATAATTTATTGTATTCATTATTTTTATCAAAAATATTTTTTAATTTTAAATATTTATCATAGATTTCATCTTTTATTTTCTTATTTTTTTCTAATTCTTCTTTTAAATCCTTAATTTTATTTTCTAGATCTTCTATTATTTTTTCATATTCATTTATTTCATCCATTTTTAAAAAATGATAATATATCTTTTTGAGCTTTTCCTATATTCTCTATAGATATATTTAATGCTTTTAATATTGGCTCTATAGCAGGTAGTACCTGTTTATATATATAATATTCTGGATCATATTCATTGTCCTTAACTTCATCTAATATTCTAACTTTATCAGAAATTTTTTCCCCACCTTTTACTATAATATATTCAACTATAAATCCTCTTCTAACATCATAACCTCTTTCTTTATATTTCTTTGCTGCTATAATATGCGGAGCAGTAACTTCATATTCTGATGGATCTTTTCTTAATTGTTCTCTTAATATAAATTTCTCTTTAGGATAAACATGATTTCTTATATTTTTAATAACTTCTGACAAATAATCATTTATTTCTTTTATTTTCCCTTCTAGCGCTAACCTAATTACTTTTTCCTGAACCTCTCCAGCAATTTCTGACCAATCTCTTCTAACAACCTCAAAACCTCTCAATTTAATATTTCCATTTTCAGATAATAATGCATATTTTTTTCTGGCACCACCTTCTCCAGATCTTTTTTCCACAAATATTCCTGATATATAATAATCTTCAAATTCCATTTCCAATGGTTTAGGTAAAATACTATTTACTTTATTTAATAAATTTAGAGCATTTTCTTTATTATCTACAATAACAAATATAGAATCAGTATCTCCATATAATATTTTATATCCGCTTTTTTCAATAAAATCTTTTACTTCTAGTATATGTTTTCTACCTAGAGCAGTTACTGAAGCTGCACATTCTAAACAATACCATCTAGAATTTGGAAAGCCTAAATAACCATATGTAGAATTTATTATATATTTTAATGCTGTCTGTCTACTATCAATTATTTTATATTCCTCAGAATTCTTATCTAAACTTTTTAAAGCTTTCTTTAAGTTTGCCCTTTCTTCAAATACTTTTTCTAATACTATGGATATAAATCCTTTTTTCTTTTTACAGAACCATACTTCAGATTTTCCCAAACTTGTTTCAATAATTATTTTATCCTTCATACATTCCTCATGTTCACATTTTAAAGTATCTGGAGAGATATTATATCTAATTATTATTGATGGATATAGAGATCTAAAATCAAAAACTGCAATATTTTTATACAAACCTGGTTTTGGTTCTAGTACAATAGCACCAGTGTATGTTACTCTTTTTCTATTATTTACTTCATTTGGATCAGGTCTATTTGGTATTATTTCATTAAATTCTTTTGCCCTTTTTATTAGATAATTTTCTACAAGAATTCCATATGTACTTCCAGATAATTCATATAAAGTAATTCCAACCAATCTTGCCAATTCCAATAAAATTCCTTCAAAATGTTTATATAATCTATATGTTAATTCTACATCTTTTCTATTATATTTTATTAGATAATTAAAATCTTTTTTATTATAAATTATATCTGACATTTTATCCAAATTCATATCCAATTTTCCTTCTCCTAATATTTCCATAGCAACTTCATCTAAAGAATATGTTTCAGAATTTAATTGAGGTGCAAATATTGTTGTAACAATATCATATAAATCAACATTTTGTATCCCAACTATTCTATATTTTTTATCTTCTTCTCTTTTTTTAGTATATATTATTCCTTTTCCATCCCATCCGAAATCAAAATTAAATCCCAATTTTTTTGCTTTCTCATATAAAAAATATAAATCAAAATTATTAGAATTATATCCAACAATTACATCTGGATCTAAACTTTTAACTATTTCATTAAATTTTTTTAATAACTCTAATTCGCTATTTACTTTTATTCCTTCATTTGCTTCCCCTCCCCAATATATTGAATAATATTTTTCCCCATCATATATTGAAATAATATAAATATATGCCTTTTCTGGTGATATTATAGATTTATTAGAGGCTGTTTCTATATCAAATGATATAACCTTTAATTTATATTTATTTTCAACAATCCCGTTATTTTTCTTTAATTTGTAATAATCTATATTATCCCCTTTTTTTATTAATTCTAATTCCAAATCATATGTATGTAATGGATATATATCATTATCTATTTGAAACTTTTTTATTATACCAATATCTCCTTCTTTTTTTCCAATTATTTTTCCTTCTTCTTTTAATTTATCAGCAAAGTTTTTTATTTTATCATAATCATCTTGATTCAAATAAACTTTTATTACAGTATATTCTTTTCCAATATAATTTTTCTTTAAAATTTCAAAATTTTTTACATATTTTTCATCTTTCAATTTATTCTTTATTTCTTCTAAATATTTTTCATCTTTTAATATTAAATATACATAAAATGGTTGATCATATTCTATTCTTACCTTTTTTCCATTTTCATCCCTTCCATAAATATAAATTTTTTCTTTATCATGATCAAAATCTAATACAAATATTTTCATAAAAAATTATTGTAAAATATTAATTAAAGTTTAACCTTTTATAACCGCTATTGGTCTTAATCTTACAACCATTTTAGATATACCCAATTCATCAGTTACTTTTACAACTTCATCAACATTTTTATAAGCTTCAGGTACTTCTTCGACTACACCTTCTTTTGTTGTAGATTTTACATATATTCCCTTTTCTTCTAAATTTTTAATTATTTCATTATAATTAAATGATCTTCTTGCAGCAGCCCTTGACATATTTCTTCCAGCACCATGTGCAGAAGATCCAAAAGATAATTCCATAGATTTTTCAGATCCTATTAATACATATGATGCAGTCCCCATTGAACCTGGAATTAATACTGGTTGTCCAATATTTCTATAATCTTCAACCAATTCTTCCGAACCTGATGGAAATGCTCTAGTAGCACCTTTTCTATGAACAACTAATTTTTTCTTTTTACCATCAACTTTATGTTCTTCAATTTTTGCAATATTATGAGCAACATCATATATAACATTTAATCCAATATCCTCTACTGGATGATTATATACTTTTTGGAAAGATTTTCTGATAAAATATGTTATTATTTGTCTATTATTCCATGCAAAATTTGCCGCAGCACTCATTGATTTCCAATAATTATTTCCATCTTCAGATTGAAATGGTAAATATACCAATTCTTTATCTGGTAATTTATTTATTTCTTCCCTATATTTTTTCAATCCTAGATCTATATAATCCGATGCAATTTGATGTCCAAAACCTCTAGAGCCAGTATGAATTAATACTGTTACTTGTCCTTCTTCATATATTCCCAATTTATTTGCTATATCTTTATCAAATATCTTATCAACTATCTGTATTTCAATAAAATGATTTCCAGATCCTATAGTTCCCAATTGATCTATTCCTCTTCTAATTGCTAAATCTGATATATATTCTATTGAAGCATCTTTTAATCTACCATAAGATTCTACATGCTCTAAATCCTCTTTCCATGCATAACCTTCTCTATAACTCCATTCTAAACCTTCTTCTACTGCATCTTTAAATTGCCCTGGAGATAAAACAATTTTTCCAGTTTCTCCAACTCCAGCAGGTACATTTCTAAATATTTCATTCACAATTTCCTTTAATTTTGGTTTTATCTCTTCATATTTTAAATTTGTTCTTAATAACCTTACCCCACAATTTATATCATATCCTATTCCACCTGGAGATATTATTCCTTCATTTATATCAAATGCCGCAACTCCGCCGACTGGAAATCCATAACCTTCATGTCCATCTGGCATTACAATAGAATATTTTTGTATTCCTGGCAAACTAGCAACATTTTTTCCTTGTATTAATGTTTTATCTTCTCTCATCTTTTCTATTAATTTATCATTTGCATATATTCTAACTGGAACATTCATCCCTTTTTCTTGTGGTATTTCATATATATTTTCAGATATTTTTCTTAACTTTATATCCATAAAATATTATTGATTATAATTCTTTAAAACGTAATTTAAGAAAAAGAAAGAAATTCCTAAAATTATAAATGATAAAAATAGACCATATTGAACTGAAATATAATAAAGTAATAAAGATCCTATTGTACCACCCAAATTTCTAAATAAATATACATTTCCAAATTTTTGTGGATAATTTAATATTATATAATTATCAAAGAAATATTGAAACATAGTCCATGAAAATGCAGCTAATATAAATAATATTAATAGTATTATAGCATTATATATCTTCGATAAAGATAATATTAGAGATAATAATATTATAATACCAATTAAAAATCTAGAAAGTATTCCTATTTTTATATTTTCAAAATTAATTTCTCTTTTATATATCTTATATAATATTGATGTATATAATCCATTTATAAATAATAAAAATGGAAAAATTATGGATAAAGAAAATATATTTACAGAGTAAACTAAAGATGTCCAAACTAAAGAAAATCCAATCAAGACAAATAAATTATATAATTCTAAATATCCTATTCTTAACTTTTTTATATTCATTGGAAATACTAAACCTTCAAATATAGGATATAGAGCTCCAAATTTATCTATATTATTTTCTGCAACTGAAAACATTTTATCAATTCTTTCCAATAAATCTAATTCATATGCTGATGAGAATAAAAATAAATATAATTTCCTATACATTATAACCATTATAGATAATAATAAAATAATAGAAACTATATATATGTTATAAATTATGGAAAGAAAAAGAAGAAAAATTTGTGGTATTACTTCTCCAAAAGTCCAATAAATATTAAAATAGAAATTTAAACTTACATCCTTATAATATAATAAAAATGAGAAGTATGTAGATGAATATGTAATAGTAAATAATAAAAAAGATAATATTAATAAATAAATATTTGGATAAACTAATAATATAGAAGTTAAAAGAGGCCCTATCACACCAATCATTGAAATATTAATATAATTTTTATCATTTATTTTAACATTTCCAAATATTGCAGAACTTATTATTGATCCTATATAAGATATGGCAACTAAAGAAAAATATACACTAGATGGAAAATTAAAATAATATGGATAAACAAAAAATAAACTATTTAACATTCCTCCAACTAAATTATTACTAATTATAATAATTTTTTCTTTATAATTCATTTTATTATATCTCTAAACTTTTCTTTTAATACATTTCCTAATGCTATACCTATAGCAATTGAAATAGATATAACTATTCCGCCAAAAAGTATTATGAACATATAGAGAAGAACTGGAGATAATATATTTAAATAACTAAGCGTTAACACTAATATGAAAAATAAAACAATAAATCTTATTGAACCCAATATAAAGTTTAAATACTTAAAATTTTGTATTGCTGGATATAAAAAAGATCTTAATATAAATTCCATCATTGCATATGAAATTATTATTACTATTATTATTATTAATAAATTATTTAATATATCGAAAATTAGTATTCCTATATTACTAATATATGGAACTATATAAAATGAAAATCCAATAAAATAAAAATATATAAAGAACTTAACTATATTTACTATTAGATCTGTAAGAGGATATGTTGTCATAATCTGTTTATCATGCAACCATTTATCAAGACCTAAGACTTTCTTTAGTATTATATTAAGTATTAATGCTATAAGTTTTCCTATAAAATACCCAATTATTATAATAGAGACAGAAATTAATACTATTTTTAACATATCATAGTTAAATATTTGAAATATTTGATTGATCATGTTTTCCAGCATAATATTATCTAAAAAATAGTAATTTATAAATTCATAGTCCTATTAAAATTGATATAACTTTTAAATAGTAAAATAACTTTACTGCTAGGAAGATCTTTAAAATATTTTTATTTATCCAAATTTAAATAGCCCCGCGGGGATTCGAACCCCGGTCTCAGGGACCAAAACCCTGAATCCTAGACCACTAGACGACGGGGCTATATAGCATATCATATTCTTTAAATTTAATAATATTTTTATTAAACAATTTTATATGAATGATACTGAAATGCTTAATTTTTTTAAATTAAGAGATAATCCTTTTAAATTAGAGATAATTTTAGAAACTTTTGTTGGATATAATTTAGAAAGAACAAAATTATTAAATTCAATAAATAATAAAGAAAAAATTATTTTAGTTTCAGGTCCTACTGGAGCAGGAAAAACAACATTATTACTATGGATATATAATAATCTCAAAACAAAGAATAAAATATATATTTATAGACCTTTTGAAAAAATAGAAGAATTTGAAAAATATTTTATTGATAAATTGTCTTTCTTTGAAAGAATAATATATAAATTCAAGAAATTTAATATAGTAGAATATTTAAATAAGAAAAATCTAATAATATTTTTAGATGAAGCTACATTTTGTGATGATAATATTTTAGAATGGATAAAAATTATATCTGATCAAACAAATTGTACATTTATATTAGCTGGCTTGCCAGAATTTGAAGAAAGATTATTAAAAGAACATAGGACATTATATGAAAGAATTATTACAAAGATATATTTAAAATCTCTTGATCCTGAAAGCGGTAAACTATTAATTAAAAAAAGGTTAGAACTTGCAGGTAATCCAAATTTATTTACAGAAGACGCAATAGAAGAAATATACAATTTATCAGGTGGCTTACCAAGAGAAATATTAAAATATTCATATGAAGCATTATTAATTGCATATAGAGAAAAGAAAAATATTATTGATAAAGATATTGTAGAAAAGATATATGAAGCAAAAAAACCTCCAACAGATTTATTAAAATTAACAGAAAAACAAAGATATATAGTAGAATTAATAACAAAATATGGTCCAAAAACAGTTAATGAATTACTAAAATTATTTAAAGAAAGATATTCTGACACAACAATTCATTCAATATCAAATATATTAAAAAGAATGACTGAAAGTAAAATATTGATTAGAACAAAGGTAAAGGGTAAATTTGTATATGATGTTGTACCCGCAATAAAGGACTATTTCATAAGAGAAATAAATAAATGAAGTGCAGTTTTTGTAATAATAGTGCAATATATAAAGATATTGATGGAAATTATTATTGTAAAGAACATTTTATAAAATATTTTGAAGAAAAAACGATAAATACAATTGAAAAATATAAATTGATAAAATCTGGAGATAGAATTGGTGTTGGAGTTTCTGGAGGAAAAGATTCAAACGCATTATTGTTTTTCTTAAATAAATATAAAGAATATTTTAACATTGAAGTTTTTGGAATTCATATTGATGAAGGAATAAGAGGTTATAGAGATAAAGATACAGAAAAGTTATTAGAAATTTCAAAGAAATATAATTTAAATGTAAAAATATATAGATTCACTGAATATTTTAATATTAGATTAGATGAAGCAGTAAAAATATCAAAAGAATATAAATCATGTACAATTTGCGGTGTATGGAGGAGATGGTTAATGTGGAAAGCTGCAAAAGATTTAAATTTGGATAAATTTGCAACTGCACATAATTTAAATGATGAAGTTCAAACAATTCTAATGAATATTTTTGAAGGAAATTTAAAAGATTTATTAAAGGAAGGTCCATATGTAGGAATAGTTGAAGAGGATTTTATTCCCAGAATTAAGCCCTTCTATTTCAATACAGAAAAAGAAGATCTACTTTATTCAATATTAAATAATTTAGAACCACCCTTTGGAGAATGCCCTTTTATTGTTGGAGAATTTAGAGATATAATTAGATCAAAATTATATAAGTTAGAAGACAAATATCCTGGATTTCATAGAAATTTCTTAAGAAATATTTTAGAAATAATATATAAAGCTAAAATAGATTATAAAATGAAGAATAACATAAAATTAAGAAAATGTAAAATTTGTGGATATCCAACTACTAGAGAAATATGTAGAGCATGTGAAATAAAATTAAGAATAAACAATATTTAAAAAGATTTTATAGTCATTTTATCATAATTATAATTATATAAATATTTAAAAATATTTAATTCTTTTTATAGATATGAATAATTATATATCTTGCCTAGATGAAAAAAATTATAGTGATTATTTTCAATGTATTAGAAATTATGTAAATTCTAAGAATTCATTTAAAGAAGCTTCATATTTTATAAGAACAAATTCGGGAACGGAAGCAATACCAAAGAATTTAATATTTTACAAAATTTATGGAAATATTAATTTACCAGAAAATTCACATCTTGTAGTATCATTAAAGAAGAAAGATGATATTATAGAATATATTAAAAATATTGGAAAAAGAAGAGAGGATATATATTTTAATAGCGATTTGAGAACAAAAATTCCTGAATCAATTTTATTAAGAAATTCAAAAAATGCTGAAGATATTAAAAAGCTGATAGAAGCCAGACCATATGGTTTTACAACTATAGAAGATATAAAAAAATTAAAGATGAGTTTAGATAAAAGACTTGTCGATAATTTTTATGCTCCATTATCTTTATCATTTCCAATATTACTTAACAATCAAAAATATTTTCCAAATATACGTTATATAAGTAAACCTTATACCATAGATACTCCTTATGTATTTAGAATATTATTAGGATCTTATGATATTATCAAAGTACCTATAGAATTATTTAATTATAATTTAAGTGTTCTTTCAATTATGGATATTGTTGAGGCCTCTACAATAGAACCTTTTTTATTAGGTCTACCTTATGATTTTGAATTAGATCGAAAAAATCTCAATAAATTTGAAATACAAATAAAGTTTGATGAGTTTAAATATAGATTTTATTATTCTACGATAAAAACATTAGAATTATTTTCAAATTTAAAGTTTTCTCCAGTAGATATAAAAACATATCAGATTACAATGAATAATGATGGTAATGTTAAACCTATAGATTTTGCATCTGGATTTGATGTGCCAATAAGTCAAAAAGGATTAGAAAAAATTATAGTTGAAGATCTTAATGATATCATAGAAGGAATTTTAGAATCTCCACTAATAAAACATTGTACAAAGAATGAAAATTATGTTATCTGTAATGAAAAAATAAAAGAATCTGAATTACCTGAAATATTAGTTGAAGATATAGAAAGATCTTTATTAGAAAACTATTATTATAATAGAACTGATAATTTAGATAATTTAATTAAGAATATTAAAATTGGTGACCGTAGATTAGATGATATAATTATACAACATAAAGAAGATGAATTTGAAGAAAATAAGGAAATTGTATCAAAGGCATTAGAATTATATTTAAGAAGTTATAATAGTTAGTTTTTAAATTTTTCTATAATTCAAAAAAATATGAATAATATAGATATAACAAAAGAGTTTTTATATACTCTTTTACTATTATTTTCTATAGAAACATTTTTAGACTTAATATCATTTATTATATATCCATCAATTTTTCCAGATTATATTAATATTTTAATCGATATTTTCTTATTTATAGTTTTTTTATTATCAATATTTTCAATTTATTTAATAAGAAAAGATAATTTATATGGTTATATAATTTCATTATTTATATCAATATTAATTTTGTTTTCAAGTTTCACATTAAATTCTAATAATATAATAGATATAGCAGTAAGAAATGTAGCATCTAATTATGGTATATATCCAAACCCAATAATATTGTTTTTTGGTATTTCAATATTTTTAATAAGCATAAGAAAAATTGTTCAATTAAGAAAAACTAAAATTTCTTCAACTTAGCAATTACTTCTATTTGTTGAACATGTCCTAGAAATACTTGTCTGCAACAAGCTCTTTCCAATCCCAATTCATCTAAAGCTTCTTTCATTGTTTTACCTTCATTTAATAATTTAATATATCTTTCATATAAATGTCCAATTGGTTTTCCACATGTAAAACATCTAATAGGTATTATCATAGTATTAGAATTTCACAACATTTTTATAAATCTATGCATTTGCAACTATCTGAATTACATCTCTATGTTTTAATATATAATCCTTTCCTAAGAATTTTCTTGTCCTAACGTCTATAGCTCTTACAAAATTCTTTGCCAAATCAGAATGTATTTTATTTGCAAAATCTATTACAGTACTCCCTGGGGGCATTAAAAAACAATCTGGCAATATTCTTCCTTCCTTATCTGCTAAAGAATCCACACCCCCAGGAAATACTGCTACATATTTTAGAACATCAAATACAGTTATATCTAAAATATTTTGAACACCAGTACTTCCAAATTCTTTAAATATATAATTTTCAATAAATTCTAAAGCTTTCTTTTCTTTATCATTTAAATTTCCTTTAATTTCAAAATAACTTTCTCCAGGTATATAAAATATCTTTCCCTGTTTATCCAATTCTTTTAATATTAATTCTGCATAACCTGAGGTAGGTATTATAACTTTATCTGGATATTCTTTCTTTAATCTTTCCAAATTTTTCTTTGCAATATCTATATTTATATCTACCCTATTTGCTGCAATAACAATTGGTTTTGCTATTTTCCTAATTTTAGATGCAAGCTCAAATAATTTTTTATCATCATTTATTATATCATAATCATCTTGATTAATTTTCAATTCATTAAATGCTTTTGATACATGCTCTTCTTTAACATTTAATCCAGAAATTAATTTTGCCAATTCTTTATCTAATTCTAAATGTTCATTTTTTATTTTTCTTATATTCTTTTCCAAATTTTTCTTTATTATACCATAAAACCACCAATCTATTTCTTCCTCATACCATTTTACATCTTTTATTGGATCATAATTTCCAGGACCAATATATTGTCCTTCTTCATTTGTTGAACCTGAAATATCTATTACATGTATCAATGCATCTGCTTGTCTTACATCATCTAAAAATTTATTACCTAAACCTCTACCTTCATGTGCACCAGGAACTAATCCCGCTATATCTAATATCTCTATTGGAACAAATCTATATTTTCCCTTTATAAAACCATATCTTGGATTTGATTTAACATTAAATTCTGGTCCTACATCTTCTACTCTAACATATCCATAACCTTTATTTGGTTCTATTGTAGTAAATGGATAATTTGCAATTGCAACATCTTGTAATGTTATTGCTTTAAACATGGTAGACTTTCCAACATTTGGTTTTCCAGTAATACCTATTTGCATTATAATTTAATAAATAGAATCTTTTTAAAATAAATAGCGGGGGGAGGATTTGAACCTCCGACCTGGGGGTTATGAGCCCCCCGGGCACTCCTGGCTGCCCTACCCCGCTATATTAAATAAATAATTATCAAAAAATATAAAAAAGATTACTGCTTTTTAACAAGTACAATTTCTATACTTGATATCCTTCTCTTTTTACCACTTTGATCTACTTGTCTTTCTTCAGAATCTATACTTATACTTTTTATATCTACTTGACCTGCCATAAATTTCTTCCTTACAACTTCTGCTACATCTACTGCCCTAGATATATATCTTCCCCTTGCCTTTATTACAACTTCTTTTGCATCCTGGCTTGTAAATTGCATTGCTACAGCTGTTACATAGTTCATAAATGGTTTATTTCCTATATATATTATTGTTTGCTCAGCCATCATGAGCTTTGTAATTTCTTAATTTGCCTTGTTATATATCCAGCCAACATATTTCTTAATCTTTTTGATGGAATTTCAGCCACAACTTCCAATATTTTTACATTTTTCTTATAATCTGTAGTAAATATATTGGAATATTTTTCTAATATTTTATTAGCCTCTCTTCTAAATTTACCATGAAGTATTCTGCCCATAATTCTTTATTATAAAAAATAAATTTATAAAAAGATAGTAAACTATAATAAAAATGAAAGCAGGAAAACAGCCTCCAGAAGATATAAATGTATTCATAGAAATACCAAAGGGTAGCAATATAAAATATGAATTCGATGAAGAAGAGAAAGTAATAAAAGTAGATAGAATATTATATACTGCAATGTTTTATCCATTTAATTATGGATTTATACCAGAAACTTTAGAAGAAGATGGAGATCCATTGGATGTTTTAGTTATTACATATGAATCATTCATTCCTGGAGTATTAATAAGGGCAAGACCAATTGGTGTATTAATAACAGAAGATGAAGAAGGAGTTGATAGAAAAATAATTGCAGTACCACATGAAAAAATAGATCCAAGATTTTCAAATATAAAGGATATAAAAGATTTACCAGAAGCAATATTAAATCAAATAAAACATTTCTATGAACATTATAAAGAATTGGAACCTGGAAAATTTGTTAAAGTTAAAGAATTTAAAGGAAAAGAAGATGCATTAAAAATAATTAATGAGGCTATAGATAGGTTTAAAAATAAGAAATAATAAATATTTTTTAGTGAAGAAGCATTACGCTTCTGAAAGATGATGAAAAAATATTTTTCTGATGATAATTAAAAAGAGTTTTGAGGAACATTTTAAAGAATTATTAGGAGATAAATATGAATTATTTTTAGAATGGTCTTTTAAATTATTAAAGAAATCTATAAGAATTAATACAATAAAAGTAAAAGATAATATAAATTTTGAAAACTTAAAAGAAATATTATTATCAAAACAAGATCATTTAAAAGAAAAGGAATTAAAAGAAATATCTAAAAAAATTGATAATTTATATAATTTAAAACAAAATCCTTTTAATTTAAATATAAATGCAAAAGAAATATTATCAAGATTAAAAGAATATGGATGGGAAATTGAAAGAATACCTTTCTATAAATATGGATTTTGGATAAGGGGAAAAAGAAGAGATATTGGAAATACTATAGAATTTCAATTGGGATATTATTATCCACAGGAAGCTGCATCAATGATACCACCTTTAGCATTGGATTTAAAAAAAGATGATTTAGTTTTAGATGTAGCAGCAGCACCAGGTTCTAAAACAACACAGATTGCAATGCATATGGAAAATGAAGGATTGATAATTGCAAATGATATATCCATTGATAGAATTAAAGCGTTAAGTGAAAATTTACAAAAGATGGGTGTAATAAATACAATTGTAACAATGATGGATGGAAGAAAATTATATAAGTTAAATTTAAAATTTGATAAAATCTTATTAGATGCTCCATGTTCCGGAACTGGTGCAATAAGGAAATCATATAAAACATTAAAGATATGGAATGAAGATACAATAAATAGATTAGCAAATTTACAAAAGAAATTATTATTAACTGCCTTTGATTTATTAAAGGATAATGGAATTTTAGTTTATTCTACATGTTCTGTTGAACCATTAGAAAATGAATTTGTAATAGATTATTTATTATCTAAAAGAGAAAATGCTAAAATTGAAAAAATAGAAATACCAAATTTAAAGAAATCTGAAATAATTTCTGAATATAATGGATATAAATTAGAACATGAAGAAGAAATAAAAAATACAATAAGATTATGGCCTTGGAATAATGATACAGAAGGTTTTTATATTGCAAAGATAAGAAAAGTATAATTTTGACAATTCAATTTAATAATTATTAGCTTAAAAATTTAACTAATATAAGTTGAAGGCATTACACCATTTGGAGGATATGCTCTAGCAACTACCCATTCTACATATTGAGTACCACCAAATCTACTCATACTTATTTCCAATGTTGGATATTGATAAGGATTATAATTCAAATTAGCGTATGTATATCCGTTATTATCTATACTATATGTATCTAATAATGTTAATGGAGCCCATGTAAAACTAAAAGGAGAATAAATATAATATCCTGTTTGAGCATATGTAGAATTAACTATTAAATAGGAATAAATTGTTCCTTCAGATAACAAATAAGATGCCGTAGAATTTAAAACTAGATATGTTACTGCAGACGTTAAATAAATTCTTCCATAAAAAGAGGAAAAACATGAACATGTAGATAAATTAGATATAAGAGTAAAAAAGAATAGTTGGTTATTAGTATCTCCAAATAATGATATTCCATTTGCCTCTATACCCAAATTATAATACCAAGCCTCCTCAACAATTAAAGGTATTTCTGGAATATTCCAATTGTTGGGAGGCAAGATATAAGCACTTCCTCCCATAATAGAAGGTATTTCAATACCATCTGGAGTTACTGTAGGAGCAGGTCCTAAATAAGAATATCCTTTCCATCCATCAAATGTATTATTAAAATATCCATATGCTATAAATACATCTTGACCATTATCATATTCTGAGATTACTTGAGGAGAAGCACCAATATATGGATAATATTGTGAATAATAATTATCACTACTATTACCTATATGCATATATATTATTACATTACTATTGGCGGGAATTCCATTAGGTAAATTTACCCACCAAACATCACAATATGTACTTCCATTAATTAATTGACCTTCATACCATGAATAAAGTAATTGCCTATTTGAATTAAAGAATAATACATTCTGACCATTTAGATTTATTTGATTAAATATTGTTGGATTATTTACATATGCAAAGTTATTACCAATATTTAATGTTCCATTACATATTGCAATATCTTGTTGAAATGGAGAAGGAGTAGAGATGTTTTGAGTATTATATATTGTTATTTGATAATTATTAGAATTAAAAGAAACATATATTGCGTTGTTTAATATATTATACCCATAGTATATCCCAGCAATTATAACTATCATAACAATCAATAATATTGCTGCTGTTTTCAAAGAAATAGACTTCATATATATCGTATCTATTTTTAATTTATAAATATTTAATGATTAAAGATATTTTAAATAAAATTTGTCAATACCCGAAGTAAAAAGTATAATTTTAAATGCCCCCGAGGGGATTCGAACCCCCGATCTCCAGGACCGAAGCCCGGAATGTTGTCCTGGCTACACTACGGGGGCTTTATTGTATATTATTTCTTGATATGAATTAAAATATTCATCAAAGTATTGATCAAATGTATAATTTATATTATATTTCTTTGCTATTTTATTATATATATCTATCAATCTTTTTGGATAATTTTTATCGGGAATTGAATTGGTCAATTTATGATATTCAAATATCTTAGAAAATCTTTTTTCCCTTTTTACATTTAATCCAATATTTTCAACATTATCTACATTATTTATTTCATATGTTGATTCAAATTTTCCAAAATTAAATCCTGAATATTCAACTGGATTCATTACATTCATTAAATAATCTGAAAAATACTTATCATATATTAAATTTGGTAAAAATAATCCTAAAGAAATATATGGATTAAATATTGCAGAACTTTTATTATTAAATGGAATATAAACTGATATATCATTTAAATCAAATAAATTAGAAATATATCTTATATCTTTTCCCAATAATGATAATTCTCCATATGCATCCTTTTCTATTAAATATTTTGCAATATTATAATTTATTTCTGAAGATTTATCTAAATTATTAAAATCAAATAATGATTTATTTAAATCTTTAATTGATACTTTTCCAATATATAACCCTTCTAAAATTGTTCCTAAAATATATCCTAAATATAATGTATCTAAACCATATCTATTTGATAAATCGATTAGATCTTTTATGTATTCTTCATTTAATATTCCTAAAAATGGTCCTAAAATATTAAATGGTTCATATGGATATTCTTTCTTTAAATTATTAACTAAAGGATAAATATAATCATCAAATATTTTTTTATTTTCCTCTTCAGATAAATATATATTTTTATAATTTAAAATTGGAATTTTATCTGGTATAGATTGATAAAAATCTTTTATTGATTCTTTTTCTTCTTCTATTAATTCTATATCTAATCTTTTATTTTCAATTTTATTATCTCCTCCAATTGATAAACCGGATATATTATGATATCTATATAATACTGATCCAATTCCACCTTTTGTAACTTTTATTTTATTATTTTCAAATATGATTAAATTACCATATATTGTAAATTTTGATCCTAATCCATTTAATAAAATAATAAAATCTTTCCCACCATATATATCTTTTAAATTATTGTATAACTCTTCCTTTCTTTTATATATATCTTCAGATATATCATTTTCTAAAAATATAACATTATCATTTTCTATAATTAAAAAATATTTTTTATCCAATTTTCCATATAAAACTATTATATCATTACCCGTTAATTTAATATACTTACCAAAAGAAGATAAATTAATATCTAAAGAACCAGTTATTGGAGATCTATAAATAATTAATGAATTTATATTATCTTTATTTTTTTGATGTCCAACAGAAAATATTGTTAAATTATTTTCAAATGGATCTTTTTCATATGTTTTATAATCAAAATGCAAATCAATTGAGTAATCTAATGTTTTTGAATCAGTTATATAATTTCTTGATTCTTTTTTATATAAATCTATAAACAATACTCTGATCATATAAGATAAATAATTCTTTAAACTATATTAAATTATGGACCCGTGCCCGAGAGGCCAAAGGGGGTCGGTTCAGGTCCGATTGGAGAGATCCTTCCGGGGTTCAAATCCCCGCGGGTCCATTAATATTCAATTTTATCTTACTAATATTGGTTCCAAACCAATATAAAAAATATTAGATAGAAATTTAATTAAAGTTGGATATAATATATACTAAATTATAAAAAATGATTATTTATTTTTTAATTTACTTTCCTTTAATTTATTTAAAAATTCTGCAAATTTTTTTGCAGATTCTTCTAATAATCCCTCTTCATTATTTATTACTTCTACTATTGTATTATATTCAAACATAAATATTGTAGTAAAATATATTGTTAGATTTTGTTGAATTTCGATTCTTTTTAAATTTTCTATATCCCTTCCTCTTATTTGCATATCTTTTAATCTTCTAACAAAAATTTTATCTGGATCTGATATTATTACAACAATCCCATCTGGTCTTAAAATTTCTGAATATTCTTTTAACATGCCAGGAATATATCCCTCATATGATTCTATTACTAAATGCGTATCTAAAATTATATCACTATCTTTTTCTATTTCTTTTATTCTTTTAATTGCTTCCTTTTGTATTTCTTTTTGTTGTTCAAATGTTAATTTTTTTCTTATTTCATCTCTGTTATTTATATTGTATTTTTCTTTTGCTAATTCAAACATTATATCTCCAGTATTTACAACTTTAAATTCATATTTTAAATATTTTTTAGCTTCATTAATTATTGAAGTTTTTCCAACACCAGGTACTCCTACGACAATTACTATCATAAACTAAATAGATGTTATAAAAAATAAAAAATTTATTTAAATGAAGAAAATTTAGCTAATATAAATAGAAGGCATTACACCATTTGGAGGATATGCTCTAGCTATTACCCATTCAACATACTGATATGAAGCAGCTCCACCAGTTCCCGCACCAATTTCTAATGTCCCATATTGGAAAGGATTATAATTTAAATTAGAATATGTATATCTATTAGAATTTATATTATATGTATCTAATAATGTTAAAGGAACCCATACTTGATTAGAATTATAAATATAATATCCTGTTTGTGCATAAGATGAATTAACAATTAAATATGAATAAACCGTTCCACCAGATGTTGGGAAAGATGTTTGATTTAATATACCATTTGTTACTGCAGATTTTAGGTATGTTGCTGGACCACCAGGCCAATATTCAAATTGTACAAATGTAGATGAACTAGATGCTGGTGTGGAACCACCATCCGTACCTCCTACATTAGTTACATCTACTTGATTATTTGTATTCCCAAATAAAGATATAGTATTTGCATCTGCATACGAAGTATAATACCAAGCCTCCTCAACAATTAAAGGTATTTCTGGAATATTTCCATTATTTGGAGGTAAAATATATGTACCTTCTCCTCCCTGATTGTTTATCATTTCAATACCATTTGAAGTTGCTGTAGGAGAAAAAGATCCTGAATAAACATATTCACTCCATCCATCAAATGTATTATCAAAATATCCATATGCTATAAATGTATAATTACCATTATCATATCCTGAGATTACTTGAGGAGAAACACCTACATATGGATAATATTGAGAATAATAATTAGTATTATTAGATCCTATATTCATATATATTATTACATTTGAATTAGCAGGAATTCCATTTGGTAAATTTATCCACCATACATCACATGTAACTCCATTATAATTTAATTGTCCTTCATACCATGAATATATATTTGGAGTACTATTATATGA
>JAWDOO010000002.1:0-103126 GCA_046533775.1 Candidatus Nanopusillus sp. | reverse complement strand
AAGGAAAGGATAAGATTTTATCAATTAGCAGATAATGAAAAATCTTTCTATAATATGTATCATTTTGATATAGAAATATATTTAGATGAAATTGGATGGACAGAAGTTGGAGGAATTCATTTTAGAGTATTAAAATTTAATAGAGATATAATTAATAAAGTTAATGAAGAAATAAGAAAGGATGTTGAGAATTTATTTATTGGAGATGAAATATATGTTGGATATGATCTATGGAATCATTTTATATTATCAAAAGATAGAAGATTTATATTAACTAGACCAAATGGATCAAAATTTATTCCAGTTGAATTAGAATTATCTTTTGGAGTTGATAGAAATATATTTTCATTATTATTAATTAATTATGATGGAACAATATTAAAATTACCAGATTATTTATCTCCAATTCAAATTGCAATATTTCCATTATTAGAAAATAATGAAAATATGGTAAAAGTAGCTAAAGAAATATATAATAAATTAAGAAAGAAATTTGATGCATATTATGATGATTCTGGGAGGATTGGTGTAAGATATAAAAGACAGGATGAAATTGGAACATATTATTGTATTACAGTAGATGATCAAACATTAAAAGATAATACAGTTACAATAAGATTTAGGGATACAAAAGAACAAATAAGGGTAAATATAAACGATTTAGAAAAGTTTTTTGAAGAAAAATTTGATATTTGGAAAATTTTATAATATTCTTCATAACAAAGTAGTTATTAAATAAATATAAAGTTCCATGAGATTATAAAGAATATGAAGAAAGTTGCTTTTATATCTCAAGAATTTGCAATTGATAAATTACCAACATATGCTGGAGGATTGGGAATTTTGGCTGGAGATTTATTTTATTCATCAAATGATTTAAAATATCCAATATATGGTGTAACATTTGTAAATAAAAATGGATATGGAAAATATGAAATAAAAAATAAAGAAATAATATATGAAGAAGAAAATTATGATCCATTGGAATATTTTTTAGAAATAGAAGATAAATTCCATATAGATTTGAAAGATAAAAGAATATATTTTAAAGTATGGCAATATCCATTATCTCATTCAAAATTATTTTTATTTGATACAGATTTACAAGAGAATGATCCAGATATAAGGAAATTAACTGGAAGATTATATTATGAAGAAAATGAGGAAGAAAAATTATTAAAAGATTTATTATTAGGATTGGGTGCATTGGAATTCTTTGAAAATTATGGAATAGAAATTGATAAATATCATTTAAATGAATCACATGGTGGTTTTTTAGCAATAGAATTATATAAAAGATATAGGGATATAAATAAGGTAAAAGAAAAGGTTGTATTTACTACACATTCAATTATTGCAGGTCATGATTCATTCGATTATAATTTAGTAGAAAAGTATTATGATATTCCTGGAGAAATAAGAAATATATCTCCAAATAGATTATCATTAACAAAAATATTATTTGAATTATCTGGATTTGTAAATGCAGTATCGTATAAACATAAAATAGTTACTGAAAGCGTATATAATAAAAAGTTAGATTATGTGACAAATGGAGTATATCATTTAAGATGGATAAATAAAAAGATTGAATATTTATATGATACATACTTAAATGGATGGAGAAATGAACCTGGAAAATTTGCATATGCTCAATCTATAAATAGAAAAGAATTTATAAAAGTAAAAAATATTGTAAGAAAAGATTTAATAGATTATATTAATGTAAATTCATATTCAAACAAAGAATTTAGAGAAGACAGGATAATAATTTCTGTAAAAAGAAGATTAACTGAATATAAAAGGTTTCATATGTTATTATGGAGATTGGAAAGATTTGAAGAATTAGATAAAAAATATAAAATACAATTTTTATTATCTGGTTCATTTCATCCAAAAGATGAATTTGTAAAAAATACAATAAGATGGATTTTAGATATTATGTCAACATTAAATACACCAATTGGATTAATATTAAATAGAGGATATGAACAAGAAAGGACAATTTTAGCAGGTTCAGATATATTTTTACATATTCCAAGACCACCATTTGAAGCTTCAGGTACTTCTTGGATGAGAGCAGCATTAAATGGTACTCCTACATTATTTTCAAGGGATGGATCACCTTTAGAAATAATAATTGATGATTATAATGGATGGTTCTTTGGAGAAAATAATTATGATATAAATAAAAATACTGATGATAAAGATGTAGAAGATTTCTATAATAAGTTAGATTATGTATTAAATATATATAGAAATAATTATGATAAATATATAGATGTATCATTAAATGCAATAAGAACAATAGGTCCAATATTTAATACTTATAGATGTTTTGAAGAATATATTAGTAAAGCATATGTATGATGAAAAAATTATACTGAAAGATGATGAATTTTACCCATCCTGACTATTTTCCAAAAAAAGATAATATATTTTTTTGACTACCTTTCTTATATGCATTCTTTAATTCTTCAATAGCTTTATTTACTCTATCCTCTGAAAAATCATGTTCATCAATCAATATTTTTCTTATTTTTTCTTCATTAACTTCTCCAAATTTTATGTCTTCTTTATTTATTTCAATTACTGGTGGATCTTCAAAGAATTCTTCAAGTTCTTTCCATGAAATTTCTTTATAATATTTCTCCCATCCAACATATTTAAACAATTTTTCAGGATCATTATTATTTTTTACAAGTTCGTATGCAGTTTTTACTCCAATTCCAGGAATTCCATCAGGATTATAATCTGTTCCAACAATTAAAGCAAACCATATTAATTTTTTATAATCTAATTTTAAATAATTTAATATATCATTTAATTCAGCAATTTCTGGATTTATATCAACTTCTACTCCTTTTACTCTTCTTTTCCCACTTATTGTTAAATTTCTTGCAACTCTTAATCCTCCAAACAATAATGAATCATAATCTTGTGATCCAACATAATCTGCAATTCCCTTTTTAACTAAATATGCAGCCTGTGCTTCTCCTTCAGAAGGTGCTTGTACATATGGAATTCCCATTGCTTCTAATAATTCTTTTGATTCATCTACCATATTAAATTCTAATTTTGATGTAAATTCTGCATATTTTTTTAAATCTCCTTTTATACCCATTTCAATTGCTTTTTTATATTTTTCTTCCATCTTTTTTCTCTGTTCTTCTCTTAATTCTTGTTCCTTTTTCTTAAATTCTGGATGTTTACCATCAAATACATAAATTACTTTTATCCCATATTCAATCAAATTCTTTGTCCTATAAAATAAACCTGATAAATGTGAAGTAATTCTTCCTTTTGAATCTTTTAAAGGTGTTCCATCAGGTTGTCTTATCGCAGCTAAGAACTGATATAAAGCATTAAATGCATCCAATGCAACAACTTTTCCAGATAAATATGAAAAGTCAACCTCCTTTATTACAGGTTTTATTAGTTCCCTTATTTCTGCTAAACCCATTTAAATAACTTATTTTATAATGTTTTAAATTTAATTATTATTTTTTAAATATTTTTCTATAAATTCCTTTACTGAAATTGCATTACCTTTTTCTATTAAATCTTTATCTTCAGATACCAAAATTAATCCAAAAATTTTTGAGGCATATACATAGGATGCATCATAATATGTTAAATTTTTTTCTATTGCAATTTTAATTATTTCGGTAAAAGATAAAGATAAATTTTCAATTACATTAAATTCTTTTAATATTTCATAAATAGTTTCAGAAGTTTCTATAGGATTGTTAATTCTCTTAAATATATAATAATCCTTCCAAATAGTATTTCCAATCTCATAAAAAGTAAGATCTAGTATATAAATATTATATATATAATTATAATCTATTTTGTTAGTATAATTTTTATAAACAGTTAGAAATTTATATAATGCAGAAGCATCAAATAAAAAAGCATTATCTTTCATATCTTGTTTCTTTAACTAATCTTGTGAATTCTTCTGGAGTAACATCTTTCATTAATTCACTTAATTTTTCAGCTAATTTTTTTATTTTTTCTGCTTTTCTTTTTGCTATTTCTTCTTTTAAAGCTTTTTCTACAACTTCTTTTATATTTATTCCTAACTCTTTTGCTTTTTCCTTTAAATTTTTATCTATCCTTACACTTATTACATCTGTCTTACCCATGATATATTGTATACAAAAATATGTATATAAATTTTTGTATACGATATCATTTTATTAATATCAATTTAGAATAAAAATTTATGGTAAAAGTAATAAAAAGATCTGGTGAAGAGGAAGAATTTTTAGAGGATAAAGTATATAATTCATTAATTAATGCAGGTGCATCTGAAGAAGTTGCAAAACAAATTGTAAAAGAATTAAAAGATTGGATAAAAACGGAAGGATTTGGAAAAATATCTACTGACGAAATTAGAAGATTTATATTTAACAGATTAAGAGTATTGGAACCTGATGTTTTAGAATCATGGCAATTTTATGATAGAATATTTAAGGGAAGAATAACATTTAGTGATGGAAAAGTTTTGGTAGTTGATAAGGGTCATTTATATTTAGGAAAGAAAGTTAAAGATATAGGAAATAAAGGATTGAATAACTCAGAAGAAGTAAAAGAAATATTGGAAGAATTAAGAGAAGATATGAAATATGGTTTATCTCCGAAAACAGTTAATGCTAGATTATATGCATTATTTATGGGAGTATTAAGAAAAAGAGATATGCCTAAAGAAGAAAAAATGAAATCAATAGAATTAATAAATAATTTTAGAAAAGAAATGGGATGGAAACCTTATGAACTAAAACAACCAATACAATAGAATAATTTTTCTTTTTTGATAATAATATAACAAGATATTAAAATAAAATATCTAATAATTAAAAATCTAATAAGATTATAATATTAAAAATTTTTATTCAACAGTAATAATTAATCTTTTATTGTTTCTACCTTTATTTTCTCTTCCAATAATTTTTATTTTTCCCACTTCTTTTGTAGATTTTACATGTGTTCCGCCATCTAATTGTATATCAATATCTCCAATACCAACTACTCTTAAAACATCATATTTTTCATATCTTTTTTCATCCATTAATCTTTTTAATTGAGGCATCTTTTCAAGTTCTTCTTTATTTATAAATTTTGCATATACTGGTAAATCTTTATTAACAATCTCATTTGCTTTTTCTTCAATCTTTTTTACTAATTCATCATCTAATTTATCTAAATTAAAATCTATTCTTGCTTTATCTTCATATATTTGGCTACCAGTAATTTTTACATTACCAAACATATTATTTAATACTGCAGATAATATATGCAAAGCTGTATGCAATCTCATTAATTTATATCTTCTCTCCCAATCTATTTTTCCTTTAACAATATCACCGACTTTAAAATTTGGTTCTTTTTCTAATAAATGTACAATGTTCCCTTCATCGTCATAATATGTATCTATTACTTTTATTCCATTTATTTCCCCAGTATCTCCTGGTTGACCTCCACTTCTAGCATAAAATACGGTTCTATCTAAAATAACTTCTCTTCCTCTAATTTCAATAACTTTTCCTTCAAATTCCTTTAAATATTGATCTTGCCAGAAAAGTTTTTCGGTCATAGAAAATAATATAATGATATTTTTATTTATATTTCTGTTAAAATTATAATTACGAAAAAATTGGTAGTTTGGATGAGATAGTTAATATGGTCATAATGAAAGAAAAAATATGAAAAATTTATATATTATTTAATTCTTATTCTCCAATTACTGTTAAAAATACCTTTCTTTCTCTTGATTCAAATAATTCTAAAAATATTATTCTTTGCCATGTTCCTAATAAAAGTTTTCCATCTTTTATTGGTATACATAAAGATTGTGATAATAAATTTGTTTTTATATGCGCAGTTGCATTAATATTTCCTTCATAATTATGATGATATTTTATATTTAACGGTAATATTCTATCAAAAAATTCTTCAATATCTTTAAATATCGTTTTATCATTTTCTTGTATTATTATGCATGCAGTATTATGTAAAGAAAATAATGATAATATCCCATTTTTTATTCTAGATTCTTTTAATATTTCATTAACTTTATCTGTTATATCTATAAAATCATATGGACCTTTTGTTTCTATTTTTATTTCTTTTTGATATATATTCATATAAAATTATTTTATTAACGATTATTTAAAATTAATTAAATTTCATTTTAATGTTTTTTTAATTTATTTAAATGATTGACCTTTAATTATAATTTTTTAAATATTTCTTTCATATTATCATTTATGAGTGATAACTTAGATAAAAGATTGGAAAAGACATCTAATGAGCAGTCAGATAACGGTATGGTAGTTGTCAAAGAATGGAAAGATAATGAAAGAAGATATGTAGAAGAATATAATATACCAACAATTATAGGACTTATAGCATCTTCTGTTAAATGGTATGAAAAATTATGTAATACAAAACTCTCTTCTAAAGATTTTAAAGAAATACTAAATGAAGTAGGTAAAAAATTAGGAATTACTGAAGATCTTTCACATTATTTGTTAGATGATAAAAGCACAAAATATATAGTTGAACAACTTGAAAAACCCGAATATTTATCAGGAGACCATAAATATAGTTTAATGGATTTCGATGGACTTATAGCTACTTACGTCGTTTTAGTTAAAAATAACAAAGAATGTCTAGAAAAAGGTAAAGAAAAAGACTTAATAGTAGAAACTCTAGTTAATTATATTAAACCGGAGATAAGACCTTGGGAAGATTATAAGGAAAATTTATTTTATAAGATAAGAGCTTATAAACTTTAAAGTATTTTTAAAAGAAGAATATTAAATTATTTTATAAATAGTGTACAATAAAGTTCTTAAAAACTATATATCTTGGTTTCTACTTTTGTATATTTTCATTAATTATTTATTTTAAGGATATTTTCTATATTATTATTAATGAGTGACAACTTAGATGAAAGATTAAAAAATGAAGTATCCAATAACACACGAGAGTATCATATAAAATACCGAATATTATAGCATACATAATTGCCTTTAATAAGACATACGAAGAATATTGCCATACAAGTCTTCCTGAGTTAGAAATAATGGATAAAGTAGGAGAAAAATTGGGAATATATCATCCATTTACTGGAAAGCTTTCAAGTTACCTATTAGAAGAATCTATATTAAATGAAATTGAGTACATGCCAGCAGAACAGAGGGAACTAATTCGAATGCTTGCAGTAGGTTACGTATTATCAGTTATAAAAGATTATAATAAAGGTCAATGCATAGAAAAAGGAAAAGAAAAAGATATGTTGTCGGAATATTTGTATAAATTTATTAAATCAGAGATTTCAAAACAAACCCGAAGGCTTATTTTATAGAAGAATATATTAACATTTTTAATATAATTATCTGGACCCGCCGGGATTTGAACCCGGGACCTCTGGCTAGCGAGGCCAGAATCCTACCACTAGACTACGGGCCCTAAAATATAAAATTATCAAAAAAATTATATAGTCAATAAAATTTCCAAAAGTGAAAGTACATCTAAAACAACAATACTCCCAGCCGCAAATTTTACATATTCATTGCTAAAAAAAGATGGATTCCATAATAAATATAGTTCTACTAGTGTACCTATAATTATAAATATGCTCGATAGCATCTTGCTTTCCATGTACCATAATATATAGCTCGGGAAATATAAGCCAATGCTTATCAAATATGATTTATAAAGATTATAAAAAATCTATATTATCAATTTTCCTTTTCCTGGAGATCCAATAGATTTAGCAATTTCTTCCCATTTTTCTCCAAAGTTTTGTTTATATAGTTCTATTATTTCACTTGTTAATAAATTTTCTCTTTTTAATTTCCAGTACGATACTGGTATTTTATTTTTTAGCATTTCTTTTATTAAATCTTCGGTTTTTATTCCTTTATTTATGTTTAATACTTTATCTGTAGGTTCTAAATGTTTTATATTTACTCTTCTTCTTTTTATATCTCCATCTACTAATACAAAATTATTATCAATTACATCAATTACTACACAATATCTTCCAGCTTCTCTTCCCTTTAATTTTATACATACTCTACCGATGTCTAGTAACATCTTTATTGATTATAATTTAATATTTTTATTTTTTCTCTTACCTTCTCCTTTAATAAATTTTCTAAGCATTTATGACATAAATACCCGCCATACTTTCTGCTAACCCTTTTTTGTGATAGATTTAATTTTCTATATTTTGAAGGATGCAATGATGGTAATCCCTGCAATTTTCTTCCACATATTGCGCATCTTGGTATATTTCCTTTCTTTAATTTTACAATTATAGATATTCTACCAGATGGCGTTTTTCTAATTAAATATGTCTTAGCCATTTTTATTATCTATTTTAGATTTTTTTATAAATCTTGAGTAAATAATATTAAATATTAATAAAGAAATCTGGACTAAAATATATAATATTATATATAGAAGTAAGGGACTTAGCCAATTTATATTTATTATTGGTAATTTAAATGGTAATGTATTTGTTATAACATTTACAGATAATAATTTTGTTTCATATGTTCCATTTAAATTTATTATATTGTAATTTGCATGATAAAAACCTAGAAAACTATTATTATAATATATAGCAAAATCTTGATTATATAATATTGGATTTGTTATCAATATATTTGTTGCATTATTTATATTTGTAATATAAAATCCGGATTGAAATCCAAAAATAATAAAAATTAATATAATAATTCCAAATATGGTAACAATCATTGTATGTTTCATTATCTTTGAATATATTTTTGTAAATTCATCCATAATATTATTTAATTCTTCTAGTTTTCCAGATTTAAAGCTTTCAATATACTTTTTCTGTATTTCTTGTAATTTCTTCTGATGTTCCCTTATTCCAGTCTTTCTTTCAATTATTTTTATTACTATATTTACTAATATAACTAAAAGTAGTACATAGAAGAATATTAAATCTATCATTTTAGATATTTTCCAATTAATGGTATTAAATATAATGCATCTACTTTCTTCAAATCATTATATATCTGCCCAGCTATTACTATTAATAATAATATGCTTACCCCAGATACTGCAGAACTTAATATATCCCCCAAAGATGCTAGTAGTCCCATTAAAAATCCAGATAAATATCCTATGGGATCTATATATTTTCTTAACATATCTTCTACAATTCTTGGATCTCTTGTATATAATGGAGAATTTGGATTGCTTGTTAAATAATTTGCCAAATTTTTCGGATCTAAACCTGTAGAATATATCCAGAATTTAGATATAAACATTCCGCCAATTGTAAATAATAGAAAATAAAATATTATATGAAATATATTGAATGGTACATATAAATAATCAATTCCAAACTGTCCAATATTTATTATTAAATTTGGTGGAGATAATAGTTGAACAATTGGATTATTTGGATTAAAACCAAATAAAGATTGTAATTCAATTATTAATGCATAAATAAATATTGCAGGAATTACAGAAGTATATAATAATTGTATTGGATATTTAACAATTTCTCCATTAATATTTAAATATAATAATGGAACTTCTATTTTTAGTGATTGTAAATATACTGCAAATATTAATATTCCAATTGTAATCATTGCAGCAAATAAAAATGCAAGACCCAAATTAATATTCCCCTGTGATAGATATAAAATTCCTTCTGGTATATAACCTGTTGGTTGTGCAAATAGACTTGGTGAACTAGATGGGGGAGAAAGTGGATTGAATAATCTTAAAGCTAATGCAATACTTATTGTAGTTAAAATAATAATATTTATTCCAGATGTAATTCCATATTTATATGAAAAATCATCTAATAATAATATAATAAGTCCTCCAATAAATAATTGTAAAAATAAAATAATATATAAAATTATTGGATCTATTCCTAAAAATATATTTGGTGATATATTTCCACTTACAATTAAAATTATACTTTCTATTATAATAAATATTAATGCAATAAATCTTGCATAATTGTCAAATTTTGTTTTTCCTTCATCAGTATTTATATCAATATTTATTATTCCAAGACCAACCAATAATTGCATAAAAATTCCAGCAACAACTACTGGAGCAATTCCAACACTTGCTAAGGTTCCTAAATTTGATCCAAATAACCATAAAAATTGTTCTAATCTTGCAGAAACTTCTGGAGATATTCCAAATAAAGGTATTGATGCTAAAACAGTATATAATGCAACTACTAGTAATGTATTATATACTTTTTCTCTTAAAGATAATAATTTTTTTGGTTCTTCAACAGTTGGTAAGTATGAGATTATTTTATCTATTATGTTCATAAATAAAACTAATTAAAAACATTTTTAAATTATTAATCAGCTTTTTCTCCAGAAAATGTTTCTTGTCTTTTACTTGTTCCTCCAAGATCTATTGGTAATTGTGAGAATATTGAAATAGAATATGGAGAATATCTTGTATATTGAACATATTCTGGAATAACTTGTGTTCCTCCATATGGTAACATTGTATTAAATTGGTTTATAATATTTCCATATATATTATAAGGTCCAGCACCTGCTAATAAATTATAATATTCATTTCCATACATTGTATTAAATTTATTAGCATAATATCCACCAGGCTCATGTACAATTGTTACTTTTTTATTCTCCAATATATCTCTAAGTTTTTCTAATTCTGATGCAATAATGTCATCCCATCCCATTCCTAATGCTAAATGTGTATCTTCTCCAGCTTGTGATTCATGGACATGTAAATGCCTAATTTCTGGTTTAATTTCCTCAACCCATTTTAATATATCTTCTTTCTTATATCCATATTTTTCAAACATTTTTATATGTCCAACATCTAATGTAGCTCCTATTCTTTCTTTAACAAAATTATCTACACTACCATATTTTTTCTCAATTTCATCTTTTAATTGAGGATATTTTTCCATATATTCTTCTATTACTTTTTTTACTTCTTCCCTTATATTATTTAATAATTTCTTCCATATATCTGGTCTTGTAGCGGGTGCTCCAGGATATGATTCTTCAATATTTATATAACTTAAATATTTATCAAAATCCTTATACCATTCATTTGGATTTCTACTTATTTCCCTTTCAATTAGCATTCTAACTCCTTCAGCTATTACTTCTGGAGCTGTTTTTGTTGCAACTTCTTGATATGGTTTTACAATTGGGATTGGAAATTCTGAAAATACCGTATTTTTTAGTTGGGACAATAAATGATCTGTGTTTGTTATAGATGAACTTATATTATTTATAAAATCAAACATTTTATCCCTAAAATAGTCTCTATATGTAGGACTATTATTGTTTTGTACAACTTCTTTTGCAAATTTTGATATTTCATATTCATAATTTTCTATATTCTTCAAGTTTTCTTCAAGATATTGTTTATATTGTGATATCCTATTTTTTGCGGCATTTCTTAAATTTTCATCTGCAATATCATTTATATTATCCTCTATTGTATCAATATATTCTTTTACTTTTTCTAAAAATGATCTATATCTTTTTAGATCGTATAAAAATTCTCCTATTTTTTCCTGATCTACAGTACTATATCCAAAATAGGTTATTAAGTAATTGTTATTTAATAATCTTTTTATTGCATTAAAATCCTTATCAATATCATTAAATATATTCATCCAAACTTTTTCATTTTCTTTATAAATTTCATCAACAACATTAAGTTTTCTTGCCCTTTCTACAGCACCAGATAAATATCTTCCAGGCATAACAGATCCCATATATTCGTAATTTCCATTTAAATGAATATATGCGGCTTCCTGTTTTGCAAAAGCCCATGATGGTACATTCTTTTCCAATGTTTCTCTATCAATATTTTTACTAGTTAATATACCATATTGTTCTGACGTTATATATCCCAATCTATATAATTTTTCTGCAAAAGATTTTCTAAATTCTTCATTCTTTAATAATTCATCTTTTAATCTCCTTTCAAAATCTTCATCCCATTCTGTTAGCGCAACATCCCCGGCATGCATGTTTACTTTAATTGGTTCTCCATAAATTTTTGACATTATCTCTGCACTCTCCAATATTACTGATGCTTTATAGGCCATTTGTTTTATATTATTTTCTTCTATATTCAATTTTTGATCTGTCGCAGGTAATTGAAAATCTTGTTCAGGAGCATGAATTGTAACTTCTACATTATTTATCTTAGCATTTCTTGCAATTTCTTCAAATATTTGCCTTGGTATTCTTGACCATTGTCCGGAAAAATTAAATGTTTGTATTTCTACTCCAGGATATCCAGCAGATATTTTTGATAAATATTCTTGTAATTGATTTACGTTTTGAGGACTTGTGCTAGTAGATATCCTTCTATTATATAATTCTTTTGGATATTTTTTATCTTCATTATCCATTTATATATAATGATATTTCTGAATTTAATAATTTAACATACCGAATGTCTTTTTAAATGTCATATATATTTTCCATGCAGTATCTATTGTCTTTTCTTTTGTTTCATCAATTATTGATTTTTTTTCCTCTTCAATATTTTTCTTTTTTATATTTTTTTCAATACTTGTGATATCTTTGCCAAAAGTTGATATAAATTTAAGTAACCATATTATAATATTTCCTAAATTTGGGAATATTAATGAAATACTTGATTCTTTTTTTTCTTCTTTCTTTTCCTCCTTTTTATCTTCTTTTTTCTCTTTTTTTTCACTTTCAAGATATTTTTTTATCCATGTAATACTTGATAATGCTCTTTTTATTTTTTCATCTTTTTCTAATTCTTCTAAAAGTTCCCTTGTCCATCTTATTTTATAAGGGTCATTTTTTATTTCTTCTGGTTTTACATTAGATTTTTCAGCAACTATTTTTAATAAATTTTCATCACTTTTTATTATATCATATAAAAATGTTTCTAAAATTAAATCAGACATACTTTTTATATAATCATCTGTTAATCCAGTTATATATGTTAAATCTTCACTTTCCTGATTTATTATTATTGAATCATATTCTTCTTTTTCAACTAAATATGCTCTAAGTACTATATCAATCCTTCCTAAGAAAGAATACATTCTTGTATATGAATCTGTTCTTCCAACTACAGTGGGTATTGCTCTTGCTTTCATATCAATTTCATATAATGGTATATAAGACTTTTCTATTTCTTTTCCTTCTTTTTCGTTATATTCTTTTACTTTTATCTCATTTTGATTTGCTATTAATGAAATATTTATAATTGCTGTTTCAAATGCATTTACAACATCTACAGGTTGATCAGGACTTTGTAATAATTTTCTTGCAAATTTAAAATATGGTTTTGCAAATTCAACATAATATAATAATGAGCTTAATTCATGTTTTAAATAAGATTTTAATAAAATTATTCTATCATATAAAACTTTTTTATTATTTTCAAGCCAACTATAAAAATCTATTAATCTACTATTTAATAAATTATATATTCTTCTATTTATTATCCCATTATTAAATAATTCATTTAAATCTCTTGGAACAGTATTTTCTTGATTATTAAATAATTCATTATATAATTCTTCTCCTATTAATTTTTTATTCTTAAGTTTTTCTAATTCAGATTTTAGCTCTGCTAGAAAAAATAGATCTACAATACTTGGAAACCTTGATGTTTGTAAATTCCTTAAAGCACCTGCACCCCTTGTAGAATCAACATAAGATAACCATCTATCTTTTAATTCTGTATAACTTGCAATAGCTTCTTCTTTATTTTTTGATAATAAATTTTCGTATAAAACATATATTGAATAAAGCTGTTTATATTCATTTAAAATAGAAATAATTGTTCTTGTCAATGCATTAATTAATTCTGCCAATGATCTTGCATTATTTAATACATTTGATAATCTTTGACCCATCTCTCCAAAAAATGAAGATGCAACAGATGATGTAAAATCATCTGATAATTTATTAATATCCATTTTTAAACTATCTCTAATAAAATCTACAAGCCAAAAATATATTTGTTCCATTTTTATATTTGGATTATCTAATATAAGTTTTATTTCTAATATTTTATGTTTATTATCCTCAATATTTTCATTCCTTAAATCATCAATTTTTATGTTTTGCATATATCAATTTAAAAGATGTTGGAAAATAAAAATTTTAATATATTAGAAGATACTTATATATCTAATGAAAATGAATTTAATAATATTATCAAGCAAAGGATTTGATGAAGACGATCTTTTTAACTTTTTAGATATATTGGATGGTAGAACATATATTGCTATAAAAAATAGAAAAATTGGAATAGGAAAATATAAAAGTAAAGTATTACCAGATTTTGATATACATGAAATATTTTTAATGAAAGAAAACCATTTTGATAGGTTAATATATATTTCTGATGAAGGATACAAAGAATTTTTAAGTGTAGAATCTCAAGCAATATTTACAAGATTTATAAATTCATATAGGACAGTTATATTATCTTCTCTATCCCAAATAGCTTTTTTAAAATCTGGTTTATTGGCTGGAAGAACAATAACATATAATTATGATGAATATCCGCAATATTTAAAATTTTTTCCAGATTTTGGAGTAAAATTAGTAACAAATGCAGATTATGTAGTAGATAGAAATTTAATAACTGTAAAGGGAAGAGATTCTATATATAATTTGGGAGAAAAATTAAAAGAAATAGAAGAAGAATTAAAAAGAATTACTATTTAAATTATATTTACTTAATTCTCTATTAATATAATAAAATCCAATAAATGATAATATTAATAATAATGGAAATATAGACCCCATTATAGATATTTTAAAATATTTATTTATATTTTGATTATTTAAATGAACAACAACATTATATAATTTCTTTAATATTAAATAATTTGATATACCAATAATTATTAAACCAGGATATGTAATAAAAATAGATATTAGTATTCCTATATATATCATTGAAAACAAATTATTTGGATAATATTCTTTATTTATTATTTTTTCAATTATCCTAAATATCTTCTTTAAGTATTCTATAGATATAAAATATGAAATAATAGAAATAATAATTAATATAATTAAAATTGTCCCTAGATTAATTAAATTAAGGAAAATATATAATATGGATAAGGATAGAGATGGACTAAATATTAATGTAAATGGACTCATAGTAGTATTATATGTAGAGAAAAAAGAGAGAATTATAAATAATAAATATGATGAAAAACCCAAAATACTTGATATATATGTAATCTTTGAATAAATATTTAAACTATTTAAGAATTCTAATAAATTTTCATTCATTTCATATTTTTGAATTTAAATTTTTATAAACGCCGCGGGTGGGATTTGAACCCACGCCCCCTTTCGGGGATATGGTCTCGAGCCATACCCCTTTGTCCGCTCGGGCACCGCGGCATATTTATATAATTAATTTTGATATTTGATAAATGAATGAATATAAAGATATTATAAATATATATGATGCAAATGTAAAGGAAGAAAAAGATTATGAAAAATTAATAAAATTCTTTGGTGTAAAAGAAATTGATGATGTTATATTAAATAATTTAAAATATATAACAGGAGATTTACATGTTTTGTTAAGGAGAAAATTTTTCTATGCACATAGAGATTTTGATATATTATTAAATAAATATAATGAAGGAAAAAGATTTTTCTTATATACTGGAAGAGCACCTTCTAAAAGTAAAATGCATATTGGTCATCTAATTCCATTTTTACTAACTAAATGGTTTCAAGAAAAGTTTAATGTAAATGTATATATACAAATACCAGATGAAGAAAAATATTGGGAAAAAAAGGCAGATAATTATGAAGAAATAAGAGAATATGCATTGGAAGATGCAAAAACAATAGCTTCTCTTGGATTTGATCCGGATAAAACATTCATATTTATAGATTCTGAATATATAAAAAACATGTATAAAGCTGCAATTTATATTGCAAGAGAAATAAATCTAAATACTGCAAAATCTGTTTTTGGATTTGATGATAATTCAACAATTGGTTTACCATTTTATATTGCATTGCAAATTGTTCCAACATTCTTTGAAAGAAATATCCCTTTAATTCCTTGTGGAATTGATCAAGATCCATATTTTAGATTACAAAGAGATATTGCAGAAAAATTTGGATATTATAAAGCTTCTACAATTTTATCAAAATTTGTATGGGGATTGCAGGGTCCATATACAAAAATGAGTGCTTCAGATCCAAAATCTGCTATATTTATTGATGACGATTATGATACGATAAAATATAAAATATTTAAATATGCATTTTCTGGTGGTAGAAGTACATTAGAAGAACATAGAAAATATGGAGGAAATCCAGATATTGATGTTTCATATTTCTGGTTATCCGTATTATTTGAAGAAGATGACTATAAATTAAAAGAAATAAGAGAGAAATATATAATGGGAGAATTAACAACAGGAGAATTGAAAGAATATACTGCTAAAAAAATATGGGAATTTTTAAGTAATATACAAGAAAGAAAAAAGAATATTAATATTGATAAGTTTATGTATGATGGAAAGTTAGCAAAGGAAATGTGGGAATGGGAATTTAGAATATAAATGAAAATAAAAGAAAAACCAGAAGATTTTATTGTTAAAGAAATAATTGATTTAGATAAAAAGAAAGAGGGAGAAACATTTAGATATTTTTTAATGAGGAAAAGAAATATAAATACAATAAATGCAATTAAAATAATTGCAAGAAAGTTACATATTTCAAAAAGAAAAATATATTTTGCAGGAGAAAAAGATAAAAATACATTATCAGAGCAATATATTGCAATAAGAAATTTTAATGAGTTTAAAGATGAATATAATTTTGGGAATATATATTTAAAATATGTTGGATCTTATGATGAACCATTAAAGATTTCTGATATAAAATATAACTATTTTAGAATAACTATAAGAGAATTGAGCAATGAAGAAATTAACATATTTAATAAAAATATAGAAATATTTGATAGATATTATTTTAATTATTTTGATGATCAAAGATTTGGAAATAGAGGAAATAATTATATAATTGGGAAATATATAATTAAGAGAGATTATGAGAATGCAATAAAATTATTTTTAACGGATTATGAAAATGAAAAAAATAAAGATGCAATAAGGGCAAGAAAATTCTTATATGAAAATTGGGGTAAATTTAGGGAGGCATTAAAAATATTTCCAAATTATTTAGATATTGAAAGATCATTATTAAATTATTTATCAAGAGAAGAAAATTATAAAAGAGCATTAAAATATATACCAAAGAGATTATTAAAGATGTTTGTTCACTCATATCAATCATATTTATGGAATAAATTATTATCTAATTATATAAAAAATAATTATGGAGAAGAATATTTTATAGAAACAAAAATTGGGAAATTTTATATAATTAAGGATAAAAAAGAAATTGAAAAATTAAAAGATATAAAATTCCCATTGGTTGGATATGATATAAAAGATAATAATATATATAGAGATATATTAAAAGAAGAAGGAATAAATTATGAAGAATTAAAATTTGAAGATAAGCCATCTTTAACATTATTATCAACAGAAAGAAATATTCTTTCAGAAATAAAAAATCTAGAATATAATATAAATAATAATACTATTATAATTTCTTTTATCTTAGATAAGGGTTCCTTTGCTACAATGTATATAAAACATTTATTTTCAAAATAAAAGAATGATAGAAAAGGAATATATAGAAAATCTAAAAGAAAAATTTAAAGAATTTGAAAATAAAAAAGATAAAATAGTTGAATTGGGAGTAAAATTAAATAGAACATCAAAATCAATAATATATTCAGTAATAAGAGGTGATATAAAATCTGCAAATGAATACATGGTTGAAATGGATAAATATAAAGAAGAAATAGATAAAATTGTGAGAGAAGAACCAAGATTATATAATAATGCTTTAATAAATTATCAGGAATATGCGGAAGCAAAAATATTCTATAATTTTATATTAAATAATAGAATACCAAAGAATGATGAATTAAATGTTGATGAGTATTCATATGTTATGGGATTGATGGATTTTGTTGGAGAATTATATAGAAAATCAATAGAAGAAATGTTAAAGAATAATTTAGAGTTTGCAGAAAAAGCTAGGGAAATTATATATGAAATATATAAAAATATGTTGTATATGGAATTTAAAAATTATGATATAAGAAGAAAAGTAGATTATGTTGGAGATATATATAATTTATTAACAGATAAAATATTTATGAGAAAAGTTTCTAGAGAATAAACGATATATTATATAATATTAGGGCTAATAATATTATTGATAAAGATAAAGAAATTATTCTGGACTCTTTTTTATCTAAAAATATTTCCAATATAGATTTCATAGTTTTACCCCCATCTAAAGGATATATTGGTATCATATTACCTATACCAAGTCCAACATTTATTACAAATAACCAGAATAATAATGATTCAATAAAATCAATTCCAGGAATTTTATAATTATATTCTTGTTCAACTACAATTCCTATAAATGGTTTGCCATCTTTATTAGTTAGTTCAATATTAAATAATCCAGCACTTGTATTTAATAAAATATATTCTCCAGGTTTGGTATTATTTAAAATCCCTTCAATTTGATTTAAGTATAATATTTGATTTCCATTAATAGAATATAAAATTGTATTATTTGGGATAACATTATATGCATATGTATTTGGTAGGGTGTATAATATTTTTACATATGGTGTTACTAGATTAAATATAGAAATTATATATAAAGAAAATAAAAATAAAAATAAAAAAATTAATCCAGCAATTATATTTATAGCAGCACCAGCGCTATATATCTTTATTTGTTCTTTTTTATTTAATTTTTCAATTTCTTTCTCATCTGGTTCTACAAAGGCACCTATTAAAGGTCCTAAATAAAAGAATCCCCAAGATTTTAAATCTAGATTATTTTTATATACTAAAATACCATGAGCAAATTCATGTATAAAAGCTGCTATAAAGATTGAAATTATTGTTTGTATTACAGGCAATGTTATAGGACCATATGATATACCAGGCAATGCTGGGGCATATGTTGGGGTTTTTGTTAAAATTCCAAAAAATAAGAAGAAAACTGCTAAAGTTATTAATATAGGACCCAAAATTAATGATGATATTGATAAAAATTTTGAAAATTTTGTATTAGAGATTTTTTTCATTATTTCTATTAATTTTTTTGTCCTGAACATTCCATAAATAAATTTATAATCTGTGTTTTCTTTTTTAAAAATTTTTAAAAATATAAATATTATATTAATAACTAAAAAAGTTATTAATATGCTAAGAGCACTACTATTTGATATATATAAATTATAACTCATTTATTTAGTAGTTTTTCCTGCTACTAATGTAATTTCTGATTTCTTTGGTCTTAGTGCTGTTGATTTGCATTTTCTGCATCTAACAAGACCAGCCCTTACTTTATCAGGATTTGCTCTAATCCTAGCTCCACATTTTCTGCATATAAATATCCTATCAAATTTCCTTGCTTTAATTTCTGGTAATAAGTTTGAAGCCATTATAAAAATAGATTATCAATAATATTTATAATAATTTGTATTCTGCCATATTTATATATAATGGACCTTCAGGTCTTAATATACTTTGTTTTATATAAAATCTATCTATTAAAATATCATCAGATATATATTTAGATAATTTTTCAATTGATTCTTTAAATTCTTTTTTATTTAATATTTCTTTTATTCTATATAATGTAATATGTGGGGAAAAATTATAATCTTTATCAATTTTTATTTTATATAATTGTTCATCTATTAAATTATGTAAATTAATTATATTTTCATATCCCTCATATACACCTATCCAAACTACTCTATCTCCAAAAGTTCCAATATTACCAATTTTTATACTAAATTTATTATATTTTACATTATTTAATTCTTCCTTTATTTTTTCAAATATATTTGGTTGAACATCTCCAATGAATTTTAATGTTATATGAAAATTTTCTTTTTCAACAGGTTTTCCATATATACCCCTTAAACCTTTTCTAATTTTCTCTATTTCATCTTTTATTCTTTCTGGTAAATCTATTGCTATAAATATCCTCATAACAAAATTATTGCAAAAAACATAATATAAATTATATAAGATAGATATTCTTGTAATTTTCTATTTTTTCTATTATTTAAAATTGGTATAACAAATTTATAGTTTGATAATGGATATAATGGAGTAATTCCAGAAACTGTTAATGAATCTTCAATAATATGTAATAAAAATGCTAAAGAAAATAAATAAAATATTTTCATTATAAATAATCCTAAAAGGAAAAATATTATTACTGGGAATATTGAATGAGTAAATCCTCTATGTTTAAATAATTTTAATAAAAATAAAATAAATAGATAGTATGGATATAATAGATATTTTAAAATTTTTGATTTATTTATATTTTTATATTGTTTATTTGCCCAGTTATAAATTTTAAAATCATAATCAGGTATTACACAAATAAGTCCAACAATTATTGATATAATTATTGAAGATAACTTGTCAAAATTAAATATATAGAAAAATATAATATAGGTTATAAATGATGATAATGCTTGATGGAGTCTAATTATCATAATTTTTATCAATACTTAAAAAATATTAAATTATATGAGTGATATAGATTATGATAAAATAATTAACAATTTACTAGAATTTGAAAAATATAATGAAGTTCTATTTGGTTTTAAAAAATATTTGGATAGTATAAAAGAAGATATAGATAAATTAAAATCTGAAATTGAAAATAGTAAAGTAGAAAATAAGAAAATAGAAGATAGATTAAATTTGTTAGAAGATAAGTATAATAATATTTCAAATGATATAAAAAATATATATAATTTATTAGATGAGATAAATAAAAAGATAAGTGAAATAAGCAAAAAATTAAATGAAGAATATATAAATGAAAAGATAGATAATTATAGATATAAATTATTATTGGAAAAATTAAAGGAATTGGATGGTATATAAATTAGTAATTGTAGTAAGAAAGGATTTAGATATTGGAAAGGGAAAATTATGTGCTCAAGTAGCTCATGCTGCCGTTGAAGCTGTTTTAAATCAATTAGAAAAGGATAAAGATATAGTAAAAAAATGGAGAGAAGAAGGTGCAAAGAAAATTGTTTTATATGTAAAAAGTTTAGATGAATTAATGAGTATATATAATCAATCTATATCATTAAATTTAAATACTGTTTTAATAAAAGATGCCGGATTAACACAGTTAGAGCCAGGGACCATTACTTGTATAGGTATTGGCCCAGATATTGAAGAAAAGATTAATAAAGTAACTGGTTCATTAAAACTATTATGAGCGAAGAATTAAAAGATGTATGGAATGTAGAAATAAAAACATCTTTTGATGTAAATAATATAATTTATGAAAAGAAGGTTTTAATTATAATTAAAAATCATTCTCCCTATGTTAGAAGATTTGAAATAGGAACTAAATATATAAATATAGAAGATCAATATGAAGCATTAAAATTTAGAATGCGTTATAATTTAATTTCTCCAATAATAATATCTATAGATAAATATAGGAAAGAAACTATTGAAGTTTTAATACCAAAGATAAATCATCATTTGGGAGATAATATTATATTTTATGTAAAAAATCTTGATAAGAATGAAGAAAAGGAAATACAATACAACCTATAAAAATATAGCAAAAAGAAGAATTTTTGAATTGTATAAATTAGCTATAGAAAATATAGATAACATTGATCTAGCTAGGAGATATATATTTATATTATGGAAGATAAAAAATAAGGCAAGAATAAAATTACCCAAAGAATTGAGGAATAAATTTTGTAAAAAATGTTATACCCCATGGATCGTTGGAAAAACATTACAAATAAGGATAAGAAAGGGTAGAATTATATATAAATGTTTATATTGTAATAGAGTAAAGAGGTTTATAATAAGAAAGGTTTAAAAAACATTTATTTTAAAGATAATTTTAGGGCGGCCAAAGTGGCCGGGAAACACCCGTACCCATTTCGAACACGGAAGTTAAGCCGGCCCACGTCCGTGTGAGTACTGGCAATGGCCGGGAAAGCACGGAAGCCGCCCGACAAAATTTTTAAAAATTTTTATGAAAATTATATTACCATGGACTCGTACCATTCTGAGGGGGGACGGAATGGAGTTTTATGGATATGAGAAGATAAGTTTAGACGAGATTTTACAAAAATTAGGTGAAGACGGAAAGAAAAAGGATTTAAAGTTTATGTTTGCAAGGCAAATAGCACCATACAATATAGAAACAATATTAGCATTATTATATATTAAAAAGATAGTAGATACTAAAGAGATAAAGGATGAATTTGGAGATAAAGTAAAAGATGTAATTTTAGATATCCTACAGTGGGGAGATGATAAATTTTCTTGGAGTAATATTGAAAAGAGAATATTTGTTAGACCTCAAATATTATATAGTAAATCGCAATACCCTATAGCAGCAGTTAAATCAATGAGAGAATTAAGAGAATATAATGGTAGAATAGGCGATATATATTTAGATGTTAATAAAATAAGTAAAATGATAGAAGAAACACAATTAAAATATATGAAAGTATCTCTGAATTATTTAATAAATGAAGGAAAAGTAAAAGATGGTAGAGTAAATATATTAGACTTTTGGGGATTAACAACATTATATTATATAGTTGAAGTATCTAGATATATTTTTGGAATTGATAATTATAAAATAGATAAATTTAAAGATAAAATAAAGTTAGTAAATAGAGATGAATTTGATATATCTGGATATGAATTAACTTTCAAATATAAAGAAAAAGAATTAAGGTTTAGAATATATGATGGAAGTCATATTTATAAAGAAGAAAATGAAAAATATAAAAAAGAAGAGAAAATGAACTCATATATAGCCTTAGCATTATATTCTGGAAGTGGATATATATTACTAGAAGAAGATCCTGGAAAATCATCAGTAGATCAAAAGATAAGAGAATTCTATAGAAAAGCAAAGGAGGGAACAGGTTATGATATACTACTATTAGAAGTAGATGAGAAAAAACTAATAGAGAGAAAAATAATTAGTGAAGATAGTTATGTAGAATTTATAGGTAAAGATGAAATTAAGAAGATTATAGATGCTATAAGAAATATATATGGAATATAAAATAATAGATATAATTAAAGATTTGGAAAAGTTTTCTCCAAGGAATAATGAAGAATCTCTAAATAATACATCTAAATACATAAAAGAAAATTTAGAGAAAGTTGGAATAGATTTTTTTGATCAATATTTTTATGTTTCTATACCTTTTGATGAAGGATCATATATAATTTTAGATAATGGAGAAAAAATAATTGGAAAGCCAAATTCTTTTGTTTCCGGATATTTTGAAGAGAAAAATATATATTCAAGTCAAAATATAAATCAAGAAATAAATATACCTCATATAAATTATAATCAGTATTATGATGCATTTTCTGGGGTAATTTTCTATGATTTTCCAGTAATAAATATAAAAAAATCAGATTTAATTAAGGTTATAAATTCAGAAGAAATAAAGGTCTATGTTAATGTAAAAAGAAAGTTAATAAAAAATGAAAATATATTAGTTGGAAATATAGAAAATCCAAAAAATATAATTTTTACACATTTTGATACAATATTTAATGGGGCTTTGGATAATTCTTCAGGAACAGCAACTTTATTATATGGAATAATAAATAATAAAATAAATATTAAAGAAAATCTAATAGTATTTTCAGGTTGTGAAGAATTATCATATGATAGACCATATTATTGGGGATATGGTTATAGAGTTTTTGAATATGAATATAAAGAAATATTAGAAAAAAGCAAAAAGATTATTGTATATGATATGTTTGGACATTCAAAGCCAACATTAACAAAAGATTATATTAAAGAAGCATTTCCAATAATGTCAGAATATTTATATGAAAAATCTATACAGATATCGGAATCTACTAATGATTGGATAAAATTCTATCATTCAGAAGCAGATACTATTGATAAAATAAACGAAGATTATATTGAAAAAGGATTAGAAATATTATTAAAAATTTTATAAATTTTCAGTTTGCCCATCAATCATCACTATTCAGATCGTTGATCCATCATCATCTTTCTAGAAATATTATTTTTAAATCTATTTATAATTTAATCATAAAATGGTACAAAAGACTTATGCTAAGGATATTGGAATTGAAGGTATAAATCCACCTGAAAAAGTTTGTGATGATAAAAAGTGTCCATGGCATGGAGAAATAAGAATTAGAGGATTATTATTTGAAGGAAAAGTTGAGAGAATTAGGAGAAGAATTGCTTTAATAACATTTTATAGATATTATTATATTCCAAAATATGAAAGATATATGATAAAAAGATCAAAAATTAAAGCTCATGTTCCAAAATGTTTAGATATAAAAGAAGGGGATGAAGTTATTATTGGAGAGACAAGGCCAATATCAAAAACAATAAATTTTGTTGTAATTAGTAAAAAATGAAACCAATTAGTGCAAAAGTAACTAGGGGAATTACTGTTGGTACGATTTTAAAGGTTGCAGATAATTCAAAGGCAAAATTAGCAAAGGTGATTTCTGTGGTTGGATATAAAGGTGTAAAGAGAAGATATGCTAAAGCAGGAGTTGCTGATATGGTTTCTGTATCAATAATAGACGGGGATTTATCATTAGTTGGAAAGGTTATGAAAGCTGTTATAATTAGACAAAGAAAAGAATATAGAAGAAAGGATGGTACAAGAATAAGGTTTGAGGATAATGCTTGTGTAATTATAAAAGATGAAAAAACAGGAACACCAGCAGGTACAATTATTAGAGGACCAGTAGCAAGAGAGGTTGTTGAAAGATGGCCAGAAATTGGAAAAATTGCAAGTATAGTTATATAAAATGGTTCTAAAAATAAAAAATATTGATTATAAAGATTGGAGCTCGTCATGGAAATCTTCTAAAAGTTCTAGAAAACAGAGAAAATATATAATAAATGCACCTTTACATATTAGAGGTAAAATAATTTCTTCAATGTTATCAAAAGATATAAAAAATTTAATTAAAATAAATTCTTTACCTTTAAGGGTTGGAGATTATGTTAAAATTTTAAGAGGTAAATATAGAAATACTGAAGGATTTGTAATCTATATAGATAGAAAAAGATATAAAGTATATATAGATAATGCTAAATTTACGAATAAGGCAAATAGAGAAGTTTATAGACCTATTCATAGTTCAAAATTATTGATATTAAGGTTGAATTTAAAGGATAAGAAAAGAATAGAAATTATAAAAAGAAAAATGAAGACAAAAAATATTGAAGAAAATAAAATAGAAGAATTAATAAATCAATTGATAAATAATTTCTCAGTAAAAGAAGATGAATTGGCAAAAGTAATTGAATTAAATAAAAAATTTAAATAAGAAAATATTTTAAAAATAGTTATTAAAAAATAATAAAATGGCTCATGTTTCCAATAAAAGGCATTTAAGAAATATTACAATACCAAAAACATGGCCAATAAGTAGAAAGAAATATTATTGGATTATTAGACCAGAAACAAATGGATATAAGTTTGAATATGGTATGCCAATATTATTATGGTTAAGGGATTATTTGAATATTGTAAAAAATAAGAAGGAAGCAAAATACCTATTAAAAAATGAAAAAGTTTTGGTAAATAATAAGAAGATAAAAGATTTGGGATATAATGTTGGATTATTTGATGTTATATCAATTAAAGATTTAAATAAAAATTATAGGGTTGTTATGTCTAATAATTTAAAATTAAAATTGGTTGAAATTCCAGAACAAGAAAAGGATTTGAAAATAATAAAAATTGTGAGGAAAAATCTTGTTAATGGGGGGAAAATACAGGTTACTGGAATTGATGGAAGGAATTTTATAATTGATGATAAAGATATAAAAACAGGAGATAGTATACTATTTAATACAAAAGAAAATAAGATAGAAAAGATAATAAAAATGAATAAGGGAAATTTAATATACATATTCTATGGAGCAAAAGTAAGTACAATTGGAAAATTAGAAAATATAAAAATATTTAGAAAACCATTTGGACATACAAGATTTATAGAATATATAAATATAGATAATAACAAAAAAGAAGAAACAATATTTGATTATTCGGTTGTAATAGGCGAAGATAAACCTTTAATTACTGTAAGATGAATTCAAATAAAAATAATATAATGAGGAGAATTATTATTGATAAAGTAACAATAAATATTGGGGTGGGTAAACCTGGTGAACCTTTAGAAAAGGCGGAAAAATTATTAAAAAAGATGTTTCCAGATCTCAAACCTGTTAGAACAAAGGCAAAGAAAAGGGTACAAGCATGGGGAATTAGACCAGGATTGGAAATTGGAGTCAAATTAACAATAAGAGGTAAAAAAGCTGAAGAAACATTGAGATGGTTGTTAAAAGCAGTAAATAATACATTAAAAGAATCACAATTTGATAAATATGGAAACTTTGGATTTGGAATAAAAGAATATGTATGGATACCAGGTATGAAATATGATCCATCAATTGGCATATATGGTATGGATGTTATAGTAACCGTTAGGAGACCTGGATATAGAGTAATGTATAGAAGAATTAAGAGGTCAAAAATACCTGAAAGACATAGAACTACAAAAGAGGAAGTTATAGAATATTTAAAAAACAATTTTGGTGTAAATATTGTAAAAGAATAATTTTTAATATTTTTTATAATATAAAGATAAGATGAGACTTCCAATTATGATAGATTATGTAGAAATACCAAATGGTGTAAATATATCAATAGAAGATGGAAAAATATATATAAAGGGACCTAAAGGAGAAAAATATAGAAATATAAACAATAGAAATATTATTATTGAAATAAAAGAAAATAAGATAATATTTAAAGCATATTTTCCATCAAAGAAAATAATTAGAGATATGAATACAATGATTGCGCATATAAAAAACGATATTGAAGGTGTAACAAAAGGTTTTGTATATAAATTAAAGGGTATTTCAATACACTTTCCATTAAAATTAAAATTACAAAATAATAAATTAATAATTGAAAATTACATGGGTGGAAGAGATATAAAAGAAATAGAAATACCTAAAGGAGTAAAAGCTACATTAAATGAAAATGAGATTACATTAGAGGGACATGATATAGAATTATTAGGAAATTTAGCAGGATCAATAGAAAATTCAGTAAAACCAAAGGAAAAAGATTTAAGAAAGTTCCAAGATGGAATTTATATTATCCAAAAACCATGATGAATAAATTATTAAAATTAAGAAAAATAATTAAGAGGAAAAAACCAGATTATCTTAGATTTCAATGGTGGAAAGTAATAAAATTAAGAAATAAAAAAGAATCTTGGAGAAGACCAAGAGGCATACATAATAAGATAAGAAGGAAATTGAAAAGTAGGGTTTCTATGGTAGAGGTTGGATATGGTTCTCCTAGAGAAGTAAAAGGACTATTACCAAATGGTAAGAAACCTGTATTAGTACATAATATAGAGGAATTGGAAAAAATAGATAAAGAAAAAGAATGTGCAATAATTGCTTCTAATGTTGGAAAAAGAAAAAGAGAACAAATAATAAATAAGGCAAAAGAATTAAACATTGAAATTTTTAATATTTAATATTTATATAATTTGAAATAATCTAGTACAAAATTTTTTATCTTTTCAGAATCATTATATAAATCCCTTCCAGACATATCTATTAATTTCTTTTTTCCTCTAACTTTTTCTAGATTAGATTTTAAAGAACTTAATACTTTTGAAAATCCAAGATGCAATAATATTTTTTCGGTTCCACTAGCTTTACTTATATCAAAATCTTTAAATTCTTCTATATTATGTGAACTTTCTATACTTATATCTAAATCACCAACAGATGTATTTATATTATAAGCATTAATAATAATTGTTAATTCAATTTTCCAATCAATCTTTGGTTCTTCTTTCCAATAATTTTTATAACCCTCCCATTTAGCTTCTATAAATAATAAACCTTCTGGAGTTAATCTATGAAAATAATATTTTTCATATCTATCTTTTTTAAATATTCCTTCCCATTTATCGCTTTCAAGGAATTTTTTAAATTTCTCATAAAAATCCTGTGGAATAAATTTTATTTTTGATCTTACTCTTGTTTTATATATTGTTTCCCAGGTCATAATTTAAATGATGCTGTAAAATCTTTTGCTAAATTTAGAAAATCATCTGCAATTTTTCCAACATTTTTCTTATGATCCTTTAATTCGCTATCATATAAATACTTTTCAAATAATCCTCTAAGAAATATATTGAATGGTTTGTCTCCAAAATATTTTTGATAATCAGTTATTAAATCTCCATTTATTTTTATATTTAGATTTTCTGCATACTGTTTCATATTATCTAATAATTTTAATGTATCTATTGAAATACTTATATCATAGCTATATGTTACGTAATCTGTTATTTTCTTTTCCGTATGCCATTCTAAATTTATAGATCTAGATCCATCATCTTTTACTTTTTCTTCATGTTTATTTTCAAAGAAGTCAAATCCTTTATTATCCCAAAATTCTTTCATTGATTTATAGAATTTTTGAAAGTCAATTAATCCAGTATATGAGAATATTTTACCATCAACAATCCTTTCCTTTGGTGGCATAATAAATAAAAAAACTTTAATAATTAAAAGTTAAACTTTTTATAATGTATAGGATAATATCTTTTTTACATAGGTTAAGGGAGAAAAAGGATTCAATTATAGTTGTGGAGGGTAGAAAGGATAAGGAAGTATTAAGAGAATTTGGATTTAATAATGTATATACAATATATGAATTAAGAAAGGATGATGGGATATTTTTAAATTATAGAGAAGCAATTATATTAACAGATAATGATAATAAGGGAAAAATTTTATATAAATATGTAAGAAATTTACTAGAATCTGATGGAATAATTATAAATGATATTGAAAGGAAAAGATTCTTTAAATATTTTAGAGTAAGAGAGGTTGAAGATTTAAGAAAGCATATTGATGAAATAAAGTTTTATATTAATTATTTTGAGAATCCTGAGAAGATTTTGTACTTTTAATTTTTTTAATTGGATATGATAAAGGATTTTTAATTAATGAGCAAATATTATCTGGAGTACATATTCCAATATCCTTATAATATATTTCATTATTGCAATTTGGGGTTAAATATTTTTTATTATTTTTATATAATTTCTTATGCCATTCTAATTGATATTCTATATATCTATCTTTTAAAGGATCCTGTAAACTTTCATTCCATTCTTTTATATATTTTTCAATTTTATCCCAATTCCATCCAATATTTGCAAAGAAATTTATTAATATAAATAAGGATCTTTTCCTTCCATCATCCATTTCTTTATTATTTAATATATTTTTTATACATGGAGGGAATAAATCTTCATTTATTTCTATCTTTCTTTTCTTTATTTCTTCTACATCCTTCTTTGCTTCTTCAATTTCTTCCTGATTTTTATAATTTTCTGCCAATCTGCTAAATTTTATTACTTCAAATTCATTTTTTATTTTCCATAATAATGAATCGTTAATTAGCTTTTTTAATTCTTTAGATTCTTTTCTTTCTAAATCTTCAGTTAAATATGGTATACCTTCATATGAATAATTATTTATATTAGAATCTTCAGGATTTAATTTTTCTATATAATTTTCCTTTATTGGTATAGATAAATTTCCTGTTTTCTCATTTATTGAATATAAACATCTAATTAAATGTCTTGATGATATTAATATTGTATCTATTTCAATTATATCATATGGATTAAATCTTTCTATATCATTTATACCATATTTTTTCAATTCATCTTCACTAAATTTTAATAATATTATTTTCTTTAATTTCTCTTCTATTTCTTTTGATATATATAATGCCAATATCCTTGCAAGATCTGGGAATAATTTCCTTGTCTCTTCTTCTACAAAATTATCTTTTTTATATATATTTATTGTTTCTGGAAATATTTCCCAAGGAATTGCTATATGAAAACCTTTTCCCCCAGAATATTTAATATATATTGGATTAATATTTTTTTCTTTTAAATAATCAAAAATAACTCTTGCAGTAACCTTTGATAGATCCAAAGATTTTGCATCTATATCTATTATGAAATCCCATCCCAATCTATATTCATTCAAATCTTTTTTTGAAACTTTTTCACTCAAAATATTTAGATCAATCCATCTCTCAATTGATATATGAAATGAAATAGCACCTTTTTTAATATAATTTATTATATCATCTTCTGTCTCTATTTTTGATGGTCTATGTCCAAAATTATTATTTGATAATAAATATCCAACTTCTCTATTCTGTGAAATTTTTACCATATCTTCTAAAATTTCTTTATTATTTTGATAGAACTTAATTAAATTATTTAACATTATACCCATAATATTTTTTTATTGCAAAAAAATAAAAATTACAAAGATTTATAAAAATTTATAAAATCATTCTAATAATGTTTTATGAAGTTCAAATATATGATGTGGTAAGAGTGTCACCAAATGAAATAACAGATAATGTAAATGAAATGATAGAAAAAATATTATTAAATAATTATGTTGGAATGGGTGGAAAAGAATATGGTATAATTGTAACAATAAAATCCATAGACGAAATATCTGAAGGTATAATGGTTTTTGAAGATGGAGGAGTATATTATAAGGTAAAATTTACTGCAATTTCATATTTTCCAATTATTTCTGAACTAACATATGGATTTGTATCATCTATAACAGAATTTGGAGCATTTATAAATATAGGACCTATAGATGCATTGGTTCATATTTCTCAAATAATGGATGATGAGGTATCAGTTTCTGGAAGAGAAGCTTTAATTGGAAAGAATAGTAGAAAAGTATTGAAAGTAAATGATATAGTAAAAGCAAGAATAGTTACAGTAAGTTATAAAGGTGTATCTAATGTAAGAATTGCAATGACAATGAAACAACCAGGATTGGGAAAATTGGAATGGCTTGAACAAAAGAAAAAATCTGGTAAATAATGGCGTATAGAAAATCAAAAAGAAAAGTATGTAGAAATTGTAAGGCAATAATTGATAAAGATGTAGAAAGATGTCCATATTGTGGTTCTACAGATTTATCTGAAGATTATTCTGGATTTATTATAATTGTAAATCAAGAAAATTCTGAATTTTCTAAAAAATTAAATTTAAAAGAGGGTAAGTGGGCAATAAGAGTATTATAAGATGGATATAAATAAATTAATAAAAAAATGGGTATTATATAATAAATATAAGTATGGAAATGTAAATTTAAATTCTGTTGTATCAAAAATAGTATATGAAAATCCTGATTTAAAGAAAAACATAAAGGAAATAATTCCAAAAGTTAAAGAAGAAATAAATAATTTGGCTAATATATCCAGAGAAGAAGCTTATAATATATTGTTAAAAGAATATCCAGAGCTATTAGAAGAAAAGAAAAAAGAGGAAAGAAAAGGATTACCAGAATTAAAGAATGCAATAGAAGGTAAAGTTAAGACAAGATTTGCTCCAAATCCTTCAGGATATTTACATATAGGTCATGCAAGAGCAATTATATTGAATTATGAATATGCAAAAATGTATAAAGGAAAATTTATATTAAGGATTGAAGATACAGATCCAAAGGTTAAAAAGCCAGATCCAGATGTATATGAATCGATAAAAGAGGATGTTGAATGGTTAATAAATGATAAGGTAGATGAATTTTATATACAATCTGAAAGATTAGATATATATTATAAATATATAAAAGAATTAATTGAAAAAGGATTTGCATACGTGGATCTTTCTCCAAAAGAAATAATATCAAAATATAGAGCAGAAGGAATTCCTACAGAATATAGATCGAAAGAATCAGAATGGCATTTAGAACAATTTGAAAAAATGTTAAATGGATATTATGATGAAGAAAAAGCAGTAATAAGAATTAAAACTGATCTAAATCATCCAAATCCATCTGTAAGAGATTGGATTGCATTTAGAATTGTTAATCCAAACAAAAATCCACATCCATATTTATTAAAAAAGTATGGAAAAAATTATGTAGAAAGATATTGGTTATGGCCTACATATAATTTTTCTGTATCTATAGATGATCATTTAATGGGAATAACACATGTTTTGAGAATGAAAGAACATGAAGTAAATGCATATAAACAAAAATATATTTATGAATATTTTGGTTGGGAATTTCCAACAATAATAAATTATGGAGCTCTATTAGTAAAAGATTTACCATTGCATAAATCTGAAATAAGGAAATTAATAAAGGAAGGAAAAATATCTGGATGGGATGACCCATTTTTACCAACATTAAGAGGATTAAGAAGAAGGGGAATTGATAGAGAGGCAATAAGAAAATATATTTTAGAAATAGGTCTAAATCCTGTAGATGTAATTATAAATTGGGATAAAATATATACATATAATAGGGAAATATATGATAAAAAGGCTAAGAGATTTTTTATAATAAGAAATCCTGTAAAAGTTATAGTAAAAGATTTACCATTAAATAAAATAATAAAAGTTAAAAATCATCCAGAAGTAGATTTGGGATATAGAGAATTTATAATAAAATCTAATATAATTTATATAGATATAAATGATATAAATAATAAATATTTAAGATTATTTGAAGGATTTAATATTGAAATAATAGATAAAAAGGATGATTATATTATTGCTAGATATTTATCAGATAGTATAGAAGATGCAAAAAAATTGAATGCAAAAATTGTCCAATGGGTACCTGAAGAATATAAGATTAATATAAAAGTATGGGAAAAAGATGGCATAATAAATACAATTGCAGAAAAGTATATATTAGAGTTAACAAAAGATGGGGAGGTAATTCATGGAATAAGGTATGGATTCTTTAAAAGGGAAAAGGATTACTTAATATATATGCACAAATAATTTTTAAATGAATTTTATAATATATAAAAATGGTTAGTGAGGAAGAAATAACATCAAAGTATGAAGAGTTTGAAAATTTAAGACAAGCATATTTATTAATAGAAAATAAAAGACAAAAAGTTTTACAAGACTTAGCTGAAACAGAGAACGCATTAAAAGAATTATCAAATTTACCAGATGATAAAAAAGTTTATTTTATGATAGGAAATGTATTAATAGAAAAGGATAAAAAAGAATTGATAAATAAGTTAAGTGAAGACAAAGAAATATTAAAGGTTGAAGCAGAAAAGTTAAAAAAGCAGTCTGATATATATAAAGAAAAATTAAATTCTCTAACAAAAGAATTAAATGATTTATTAAAAAGATCTAATCTACAATCTAAATAAATAATATCATAAAAGATAATCAAAAATATTAACCAAAGATATAAAAATGGTAGAGAAATATATATTTATATGGTATCTTTAGGAAACATATTTAAGTCAAAGAAGAAAGAAACTTCTGATCAGTATGTGGAGGTAATACCCACTCAGAAGGCTGAGGAGGTAAAAATTTATGTTAGAGTATTTAGGATAAAGGATCCGTCAGAAGTTAAAGCAGTTGTAGATTCATTAAGGGAAAGAAATTATATAGTATTTGTTGATATATCCGGATTAAATACTGGTAAAGATCTTGTAGAAGTAAAAAGAGTTGTATCTAGAATTAAGTCTGTTGTAGATGCAATTGGTGGAGATATAGCTGCTGTAAGTAAAGATTGGATCATTGCTACACCACCATATGTAAGAATCTGGAGAGGACACCAAATGTCTGCAGTTGAAGAAGTAAAACAAGAAGATCAACAACCTTAATATATTTTTGATAATCCTTTTTCATCTTCTATTATTATAGTTAATTCCTTTTTATTATTTAATACATCTTCTATATAATTTATTTTTTCTATTATTTTGTTATATTTTTCTTTATCATCAGAATATAATACTTTAAAGCTTTCTAAATTGTTTTTTATATTCATTAAAAAATCATCTATCGCTCTAATCTCAAATTTTGATTCAATGCCAGGAGTTATTTCTATTTCAATTTCTTTTAATATTATTTTTGCATAAGGAGATTTTAAAAATAATTTTCTTGCCTTTTCTTTACTATCTATTTTATATTCTATTTTTATATAACCTCTATCTTCTAACGGTATTATTTCAAATGTTCTATAATTGCAAGAGTTACATTTAAATACATAAAGTAATGACTTACCTATCTCTGGAAAATCATATTCAACTGTCTTTATTTCAATATCTTTTGAATTACAAACTGGACAAGAATCTGTTAAGATTATCATATATCTTTAATAGTCTAAATATTAAATTCATCTGGGCTCTTGCCTTTGATATATCTTTTTTATTAATTATTATACTATTATCTTCGATTTTTATTCCTTCTTGAGATTCTAAAAATTTTAATATATCTATTAAATCTTTATCTTCAATACTAATTATTATTTTCATACAGCTTTTATTTTTTTAATTGTATTTGGTCTTAATTTTACTAATATCTTTGATCCACAATATATACATTTAACCTTTTTTAATGCAGTTTCTCCATCTATTATTCTTTTACAGTTTATACAAATATATTGGGTCATTGTATACTATAAGCTTTTCCGGTAAATTTTTTGCCACAATGTGTACAATACCATATTCCATAAGATAATCTCTTTACTGATATATTATTACAAAAAGGGCATTTTAATTTTTTATTTCTATATTTCTTTTCAATCTCAACTAAATTTTCTCTTATACCTTTTCCATATCTAGAACCAAATCTTGCAACAGGACCCAATAATTTAGTATGACTCATAATTTACATATATTTTAAAAATGTTTTATAAATATTGCATATTATGGTATCTGTAAGAGATGTAAATGGTCAAATATTTGTAGAAAGATTAGCTAAATATTTATTCGAAAATTATAAAGATATAATAAAACCACCAAGTTGGGCATTTTTTATTAAAACAGGGCCAGATAAAGAAAGGAATCCAGATTTTCCAGCGGATGTAGATTATAATGGAGGACCTGGATGGTGGTATTATAGAGCAGCATCAATTTTAAGAAAAGTATATTTATATGGACCAATTGGTATTTCCAGATTAAGAAGAAAATATTCTGGATTGAGAAAAAGAGGAATGGAACCTGGAAAAGTTGTAAGAGGATATGGAAAATTAATAAGAGAAATATTACATCAATTGGAAAATGCTGGATTGGTTATGAAAATAAATGAAGGAAAGAAAAAAGGAAGAATTGTAACAAATAATGGAAGAAGTTTATTAGATAAATTAGCTAATGAAATATATAAAGAATTAAATAATGAAAATAAGAATTTAATTGATTATATAAAATCTGTTTCATGAGAGGTGTAAGTTTATGGATTGAATTTTTAATATATACTGCATTTGCTCTTTCTATATTGTCTTTTGTATTATATTTTGTTCATTTAGCAGTTCAGAATCAACAGGATGAATTAAACTTAAAATATATTGTAAATTTATTAACAAATTTAAATTATCAAATAGAGACAATTGGATCTTGTTATTCATGTAATTATAAAGTTTATGATAATTTACCATCAAAAACAATCATATATATTTATCCGGGGGAAATAATGTGTATATATTATTCTACTGTAAATTATTCTTTACAAGTTCCGCCATATATAAATTTAAATATAACTCAATTATCTGTATATGATTATGAATATAATTTTACTATTAATACAATTCCATTTAATATATTAAATAGTTCTAGTCTTACAATTACAAATAATTTATGTTTATTATTAGATAAGAATGAATCTGGTTTATATATTAGTTTATGTTAGACACAAAAGAAATTAATATAATAACTATTAGAATTATTTACATTATAACAAAAACAAATCCAATTTGGTGGATTATATAAAATAAAGTTTTCATTACAATATTTTAATATACTTTGATTTACAATAAAAAATCCTTTAAAATAATAACAACAATTTATATTATTTCCATTACATTCTTGAATTGATAAATTATATGAAGATATACAAATGAAAGAAAAATTATAATTAATTTCATTTGTATAATTTTCAAAATATAATGTATAATTAGATATATAATTATAACCAAAATTTTGATATATATATATTATTTGGTCTTCAAAATTCTCTCCTATCAAATTTGGATTAATATTATTTATTGGAGAGAGATTATAATATGTAATAAAAGATAAAATAATAATAATTGCAATTGTTGCTAATAATATATATTGAGATTTCATCCAAATATAATTAATATATATGGATTAAAATAATTTTGGCCTGCATATAAATATTCAAATATTGGTTCATAATTTTCTATATATGTTGAATTTACTTGTTTTCCAAAGTAACATATTGTAATATTGTTACTTGTTAGGTTTATTATTTCATATATATATAAATTATTATTACATGAAGAATTTAAGTAAATTAAATTATTTGGATCAAAATTATAAATATTATAATTGCTAGATTTGCCGTAATAAATATATAAAAAGAAAAATGTTAATAATATTATTGAAAATGCTAGTTCTACTAAAATTATCCAGCTTCTCATTTTATATATATTGTTAATTGATCTTTATATAATGTATTTATCATTGTATTATTTAAAACATATACATTAAAGTTTTCTGAATATTTATAATTATTTACAATATTTCCCTGATATATTGTCCCATTAAATATTGTTATATTTAAATTATTAAAATAAAAATATACATTTTGATAATTTTCGGATAAATTAACTAAATTATTTATATTTATTACATTTATTGGTTTGATATAATTTATTTCAATATATGGAATTTGAGTAGAAAATGCTAAATATATTGCTGTCTGTTTATCTAAATTTGGATTTGAATATAGATAGAAGTAATAATTTTGATAATTATAACTATTATCTAATGTTGCATTTAAGAAATAGAGATTATTATAATTGTCATATGACGAAATATAAGAAATGCTTATTATAGGATTATAATTTGTATATAATATAGAATTTAAATATCCAAAACAACCAATAGTTTGTATATATATTCTTAATATTATACCATTACCGTATTCATAATATAAATATCCGTTATATAAATTGTTTAGATTGAATAGTTTATTATAAAAGTTAGTAGAATTCAAAATAAAACCATAGATAGATTGTGAAGTATTCCAGAATATCATGTTATTTGAATTATAGTATTTTTGAGTATTAAATATATACCAATAAGTATTAGAAAATATTATATCCTTTATAGATAGATTTGTGGAATTATATAGATATAATAAAGCTAATGAGTCATTGTAAACATAGGGAGTTAAATTATAAGGCTCGTATTCAGAATTATAAAATGAAAATCCGATTATCAAATATAAAGAACATGCATTTAAAAGGGTTGTTGGAATAGAATAATATTCATTGCCATATATATCTGTTAGATAAGAAAAATATGCTAAATTATTATTATATATTGCGAAGTTACCATTAGAATTCAATAATAAAATGTTTCCACTGCCTAAATCATTATATTGAGAAAAATCATAAGTTAAATTCGGACCTATAATAAATTTATAATTATAAGTAAAATTTGGTTGATAAATTATTTTTATATTTGGTATTACATTATAGGGAATTAAATTTATATAATATGCATTAATATTTTGACCATATATTTGTAAATTAGCATTGTTGTCATCATTATAACAATAATAAACATATAAGGAATTTGAATTTCCAGAAGATGGTAGATTTATATTACAATTATCTCCTAATTTTATATAAGCATTATAATAACCAGTATTTTGAATATTAAATAATATTAAATAATTACCTTTTGAAATGCTGTTTTTATAAGTAATTGTAAAAGTATTATACTGTGTACTATAAATATCATCTCCCGGATTCATATATGAAATACTTATAGGAGTATTGTTTGTCCAATATTGACTAAACTGTTGATAGTTTTGATAACTAAAATTATCATATACTGGAAATATTTCTTTTCCATCAACTGAATAACTATTTATCCCATTTATTGGAGAAATATTTAATATTATATAACCATATGGAGATATATTTAAACTAACCCAGATTCCATAGGCATCATTATTGAAACTATTACAACTTAAATTATTATTTAAATAACAAAAATAATAATTATTTCCATTTAAATCCTTTACAGATAGATTATAACCATTTTGTAACCAATAAAAAATATCAGTGGAAGTTATAAATATTGGATAATTAATTAAATTTTGGTTTGAAGGATTTGAAATATTAATTAAAACATATTGAGGTTGATTATTACTTGTATTAAAATTTAGAAAATTTGCATAAAAGAATATTCCAACATTTGGATCTAGATATGTATTATTTGTATTATTTAATACACCAGAATAGTTTGTTAAAAAGGATATATTTAATGGATAATATATTGGAAATGATGTACAAAAATCATTATATGCAAATTCATTATTTAAATTATAATATATTGGAGAATTTTGTAAACATTGATAATACATAGATAATGGTATTGAAACATTTAATGATAGTAAATAATATTTAGTTTCAATTGAATTCAATATATTGTTTATATAATTATTATAATAATTTATTTGATTATAATTATTAATATTGTTTATTATATATTCTCTATATATTGCTAAATAAAATGTTAAAAATGAAATAAAAATTACTATTGCAATTATACCTTCTATTTCCTTTACTATCCCTCTAGCCATAATCTCTTTCTAATTAAAGTTGGATCTGAACCCCCATGCCAAGAAACTCTCGGTTTCATTTGAACAGGATATATCTTTTCAGATTTATCATCTAAAATTAAAGCAGCACCTTTTTTCTTTGGTAAATTATCATTCATATATATATCAATATCCTGTGCAGTAAAATTCTTCATTATTTCATTTAAGGATTTTAAATCCTTTTCTGCAGTTACTCTATGTGATATAACTATATCACTTTGAGTAATTACATCTGTATGCATTTTACCAGGTTGCTGTGTTGCCAATACTAATGTTATACCTGGTTGTCTTCCTTCTCTTATTATCTGTATTAATGGTTCTGTTGCTGGTGTAATTGAATCGTTCGGAAGTGCTTCATGTGCTTCATCAATTGCAATCCATATTAATGGAAATTCTCTTGTACCTAATTCTTTTGAAATATATATTTCTTCTAATTCTTCTACCTTTCTATATATTAATCTTTGGTAAAATATTTTTTTAGATATTAATCCAATTACTAAGTTTTTTATTGACCATCCACCAGTTATTGCAGTATATAGGGATATATCTAATATATTTATATAACCTGGCTTTGTTAAATTTCTTATACTTTCAGCTTTTTCAGAAAATAATCCCCAACCATCTGCATTTTCAAAGTATGTGGTTATAGCATTTTTCATATTACTATCTATATCTAATTTTTCTGTATAACTTATTATATCTTGTATAGAATATCCATTATTATTTTCTTTCATTCTTTTTATAATTTTTTGTATATATAATGCAATATTTGATGTTGGATCTAAATTAAATGTTAGAACCCATTCAATTCCCGATAAATCTGCAGGATTTAATTGAAAAACATCATCTATAGGAATATTTATATTTCTATATTCATCTAATAAACCTTTAGGAACTAGTATTCTACAATTTTTTATTGATTTTGGTTTTAAACCCCATTTTTCCAATAATTCAGCATCTCTATAATTTGGAAATTTCATTGTCCAAAATATTCCCATTGTATCAAATATTAGTCCGGAGAAGTTATTTAATAAATCTTTTTCAAGATCTGATAAACTTTCAAATATTGAAGCTAATGTATAACTTTTTCCTTGTCCTCTTTTTCCAGCAATTAATATTAAATGTGGAAGATTTACATCTAGATAAACCGTATTTGCTAAAGATAAAGCATTTTCCATTTTTATATATTCTTTACCTATGAAAATTGAGCCTTTTAATCCATATTTTTCTAAATCATCTAATGATCTTCCTATAATAATATCCATACATTTTATGTAAACTTTTATAATTAATAAATTAATAATGCAAGGTAAATATTTAGATATACTCTTAAAAAATAAATTATGCACCCGCCGGGATTTGAACCCGGGCCGCGGGCTTGGAAGGCCCGCATCCTGCCACTAGACGACGGGTGCAATATATATTTTAATAAGGTTAATATTATTAAACTTTGTAATCCTAGTAATCCTACTAAGTAAATATTTTATGGAAAAATAATGAAAACTGCATATTATGAATTATATTTTATAGAAAAATATTGGCCAAAAATTACAAAAGAATATTTTATAAATTCAATTGGATGTTATAAGAAAAGGGAAAGGGGATTTGGTAAATAATGGACCCGCCGGGATTTGAACCCGGGATCTCCGGCTAGCCAGGCCGACATCCTACGACTAGACTACGGGCCCAATAAATTCTAAATATCCTTTAAGTTTATATATAATATGCTGGAATAGTATATACTCTTGTATTATAAATATCTTTTATATCAAATTCATTTAGAGTTATTATTAATCCTTTATCCGGTTTATATCTCTTAATAAATGTATAAAAACCTTTATTAATTCTTTTAGATGTTTTTACTTCTATTGGAATAACTTTATTTTCCTTTGTTAAAATAAAATCTATTTCCGCCTTTCCAGTTGTTCTCCAATAATTTATTTTCCAATCTGAAAAATTTTTTAACAATTCTATATAAACAAAGTTTTCTAATAATTGTCCTTTATCTGTTCTTTTATCATATTCTAAAAAATTATCTATAACAGAATTTCTTAAACCCAAATCTATAAAATATATCTTTTTAGCTTTCTTTAATTCTGTTACAATATTTTTATGAAAAGGTCCAATTAAATCTATTATATATGTATGCTTTAGTATTGTTATATAATTTTCAACTTTTCTGTAACTTATTTTTAATTCTTTAGAAATTAAAGAAATATCTAGAATATTTCCTATTATGAAGGATAAATATTTAGTAAGATCTATAAATTTTGAAGAATCATAGATATGGAAGAAATTTACAATATCTTTTTCAATATATAAATTATACAAATTTTTTAATAATATCTTCTTTTCTTCAAAATCTTTCGCTATAGCAATTTCAGGATATCCTCCGTATATTAAATATTCTTTTAGATATTTTACTATTTCTTCATTAAAAGATGGTTTTTTAATTTCATTATCATTTTCTAAAAATCCTCTTAAAGACTCTCTTTTTTCTTTTACTAAATTTGCAAGTCCCTTATCTTTTGATAATAAAAATTCATAAAAATTAAAAGGATATAAAGTAAATAATATTAATCTTCCAACTAAATCTGGAAGTATTTTTGTATTAATTTCTAATGTAGAAGATCCAGATATAAAAATTTTAATATCATTAAAATTATCATATATTATTTTTAATATTTTTCCACCATCCTTTAATTTTTGAATCTCATCTAAAAAAAGAAACAATTTCTTTTCATCTTTATATCTTTTAATAAAATCCATATAATTTTCTTCAAAATTTTTTCTATATTCATCTATATACATATCAATATATACCTTATTTTCATTGATTTTTTCATAAATATTCTTTAATAATGTTGTTTTCCCAGCTTGTCTAGGTCCTCTTATTCCAATTATTTCTTTTCTTCCAATAAGTTTATTTATTTTCTCTTCTATTTCTCTATTTATATATTTCATAATAACTCTATTATTTTTTCATTCTTTATAAAAATAATTCTATTATTTTATCAAACATAATTTAAAATATTAAATATCATCAATTGTAGGGAAAGACGATGCAAAAAATATTGAAGCAATTAGTAAATGACCTACAATTGAAAAGTTAGAAAATTTGATTTAAAATGGTTAGCAGATATATTAGAAGAAAAGAATCTACTACCTTATTTTTTAAAAATTTAAAATAAATAAAAACTCTAAATTTTTTATGCTTGTAATTTATCTCCTACTTTCTTTATTGATCCTTCCCTTAATAATCTTGATACTAATGCTTTTATAACCCTAACTCTTGTTCTTGGTCTTTTAGATTTTACAGCTTTTATTACTTCATCAATGGTTTTTGGAGTTTTTAATAATTCCAATAAAAGTTCTTTTAATGTTTTTCTTTGTCTAGCTGCCATATATTATTATTGTTTAAATTAATTTATAAATTTATATCAACAATTTTTAAAAAAATATATTATTTTATATTTCTAAAATATTTTAATTATGGATATTAAAATAAAAGAATTAATAAATAAATCTAATATATTGCTTGAAATATTGGATGCAAGGTTTCCAAAATTATGTAGAATAAAATATATAGAAAAATATATAAAAAATAAAAATAAGGACCTAATATTAGTTTTAAATAAATCTGATTTGGTAAGTAAAGATTTTTTAAAGAAAGTAATAGAAGAATTTAGTAAAGAATATATAACAGTATATATGTCGGCAATATATAGAAAAGGAAGTAGAAAATTAAGAGAAGCAATAAAAAAAGTTGGAAAGAAATATGAAAAGGCATATATTGGAGTATTTGGATATCCAAATACTGGAAAATCTTCAATAGTAAATATTTTAGTTGGAAGGAGAAGTGCTGGTACTTCTCCAAAACCAGGATTTACAAAGCATTTACAAATAATTAAACTATCTAGAAAATATTATTTAATTGATTCTCCAGGTATTGTTGAAACAAAAAATAAATATTTATTATCAATTTTGGGAGCATATGATATAGATAAATTAGAATATCCAGAAAAGGCAGTTTTTTATTTATATAAAAAGATAGGTAAAAAACCATTTGAAGAATATTATAATATAAATGTAGAAAATATAAGAGATTTATTTATTAAATTAAGGGAAAAATATAATATAAAGAGTGATTCTGATTGGATAAAGAGGGTTTCAAAGATTATATTATATGATTGGCAAAAAGGAAAAATAAGGGCTTTTTTTCTCTAACCGCGGTATCACCAGCTTCATACTCGGAATCCCTCATTGATTAGGAGGTGCGATAATAATTATATAATTTTTGAAATTATAAAAATATATATGAAGAAATCGATGTCGACTGAAAGATGATGAAAAGAGGGTATTCAGATTATAAAAATTCAGATATAATTATCGGTAATATAATTGTTATATCACCCCATATATTTACATGTTTTGCATTTTTTCTAATTTTTTTCCATGTTATTGCTTCTTTTGTTTTTGCTCCAGATAAACTTCCATCTAATTCATTTGCAGAACTAATATATATTGCATATTCCAATCCTCCAGAGAATTGAGCCCACCATATTGTATGATGTTTTGATATTCCTCCCCCCAAAATCAATGCTCCCACCTTTTTTTCTCCAAAAAATTTTGATGCTAAAAATTTTTCATCCTCCCATACAGATACTTGTATTTCTGGATAATCATATTCTTTCATTAATATCTGTGTTCCAACTGCACCATCTGTAATTCCAGGTACAATTATTGGTATATTATTTTTATATGACCAATATATTATACTTTCTTCCTTTTTATCAAATTTTTCTAATCTTTTTCCTATTTCAAATATTAATTCATGAGTGGATATTAAATTCTTATTTTTATTCTTTAATTCTCTAAATATATCATCTAAAATTGGTCTTAAAGTATTTTCAATCGCTATACCATAATTTTCTTCCGGTATATAAATATTTCCTAATCTCAATATTCCTTCTTCTCTTAATTTTATATCGTCAGAATCAAAATATCCTAGATAATAATCCTTTGTTAATCTTGCAATATCATGATCTAATGTTCCTGTTGTTGTAATAACTATGTCAAATAACTTATTTTTAATAATATCTTTAATTATACCTCTTATTCCAGTTGCAATAATATCTGCAGGAAAACTTAATACTTTGATTGTATTCTTATCATTTAGCATTTCTTTTAATATTTCATATCCTCTATATAATTCTTGTGCTTGAAATCCTCCTATATATTTAAATTGCTCAATTAGATCTTTTATTTTCATATCTTTATTTATCTTTAAATCTTTCACAGGATCCATTTATAAAATTTAAATAAAAAATTTTAAAATGGATCTTATAACAATAGATGAATTTTTAAAAATAAAATTAGTTGTTGGAAAAGTTATAGATGTGCAAGATCATCCGAATGCGGATAGATTATATATATTAAAAGTTGATTTGGGAAATGAAGTAAGACAAATTGTATCTGGAATAAAACAATGGTATAAAAAGGAAGAATTATTAAATAAAAAAATAATAATTGTTTATAATTTACAACCAAAAAGTTTTAGGGGAGTAGAATCTCAGGGAATGCTTTTAGCTGCGGAGGATGGAAATGGTAATTTATCATTATTAACTGTTGATAGAGATATAAAAGAAGGATCTTTTGTACATTAAAAATTATTCTTTATTAAAAAATTCATAAGAACTTTTTTCATTTATTTCTCCAGCAATGTTTGTTAGGAACATTTTTTTGACTTCATCATAATTTTCTGTATGTCCCAAAACATACATTAATTTTACATATGCAGTCTCTGGATGCATATCTTCTGCATATATAACTCCTAAATTATATAATAATCTTGCATTACTATATACAAATGGATTTGTTCTTCCAAATATTGTTTGAGATGTCATAACAAATATTGTACCTCTTTCTATTCCATATTTTATATTTTCAATCCACGAATATTTTTTATCTGTTGGATTTGTTGGTACATGTCCAAAGCCAGTTCCTTCTATTACAATTCCCTTGTAATTTTTATCTACATAATATTTTATTATATCTGGATCTGAACCTGGATATGTTTTTATTAATGCAACTTTTTTACATATTTTATCATCTAAATAAGGATTATTATTATTTCTTTTTCTATAATTATTATCAATTATCTCTATCTTTTTATTATATGGAAATATTCTTGCCAATGGTAAAGAATTTATTGATTGAAAAGCATCCCTTCTTTCTGTATGCATTTTTCTAACCTTTGTTCCCCTATGTGCATATGCAAAAATATCGGAACTACTTCCGTGCATTACAATTGCTATTTCTGCTATATCAGAATTATCATAAACTGCAGAGGATAATAAATTGAAAAATGCATCTGAAGATGGTCTATCTGAAGATCTTTGAGATCCTGTAATTGAAACTGGTTTGTTTAGATTTTTTATAATAAAGGATAATGCTGCTGATGTATAATGCATTGTATCAGTTCCATGTAATATTGTTACTCCATTTACATCATCATTTAGTAATCTTACTAATATTTTTCCAATTTCTATCCAATTATCTGGTATCATATCTTCTGAAGCAATTGAAAATGGAATTTCTATATTTTTAATTTCAACATAATCTAATAGATCTGGTACAAGAGCTATTAATTCTTCAGGTTTAGTTAACATATGGACTCCTCCAGTTCTATAATCTATTTTTGATAATATTGTACCACCAGTGGCTAATATTGATATTTTGTTATTTCTACTTTCTAACTTTTTATATTCTATATTTTCATATTTCGATTCTATTTCTTCTTTATTTATTTCTAAAATATCATCATTTCTTATCCCAATGTTATAGCCATTTTTTAATTTTATTATTATAAATTCTGATGTTTCATTTACTAAATAACCCTCAAATACTTTATTATCTTTTGTTTTTATCTTTGCATATTTCATAAAAGATTTTATGTAAAAAAATATTTTAACCTTTATTATAAAGAAAAAATTTAACAAAAATTATTTCAATGGATAATTATAATTTGTACCATTTATATTGCATATAATGTTTGTTGAATTATAATAGCAATTTACATATGTTTGATTTATACTATTTAAATAACATTGGGAGAAATTATAAACCTGTCCAATAAATGCATAATTCATCATATTTTGTGCACAGTCTGCATATGCTATAATATTTGAATCCATATGAATAATATCTGTTGATAAATATTGTGTGGTAGCTACTATTGATGCTGCTATAATTAATGCTGGTAATATAAACATTGGTAGAGTAGATTCTAACTTCATAATAATAATAGTTATAATAATTTTTATAAATTTTACTTTTTCTGATTATCTTATAAGTTATTTAATGACAATAATTTATATAATATTTAAAAGTTTATCTATTAATGATTATCTTAACATGATTTTTTAATTATTCAAAAAAGTTTGTTTGATATTTATATAATTTATATATGTCGGTATTTTATGTTAAAAACCATCTTAAATTTATGAAAATTCACTAAGATATTCAAAGAATACTATTTTTTTATAGAAATATTTTTAATATATGAAATGCCATAACTATAAATGGCAGAGATTAATAATAAAATGGAAGATGAAATAATAGGAGTATCGCCAGGGGAGGAGTTTAAATTGTTGCCAACAATAAAAATAATAGGTGTGGGTGGGGCTGGAAGTAACATGGCAGATTGGTTATATAAGATGAATATAAAAGGTGCAGAAGTAATTGCAGCAAATACAGATTATGCTCATTTAAAGATAGTTAAAGCCCATAAAAAGATTCTATTGGGTAAAGAAGTTACAAGAGGATTGGGTGCTGGAGGATTACCATCAAAAGGAATGGATGCTGCAAGAGCTTCTCAATCAGATTTAAGAAAGTTATTAGAAGGTGCAGATATGGTTTGGATATTATTGGGTCTAGGTGGAGGAACTGGTACAGGAGCAGCACCAATTGTTGCGCAAGTAGCAAAAGAAGTAGGAGTACCACTTGTAGTAGCAGTTGCAACATTACCTTTCTATAATGAAGGTGTAGTAAGAAGAGAAAAAGCTGAAGAAGGTTTAGCTCAATTAAGAAAATATGCAGACAATGTTATATTAATTGATAACAACAAAATATTACAATATGCTGGTAATTTACCATTTACACAAGCATTTGGATATGCAAATAATTTAATAGGACAAATGATAAAAGGTTTGGTAGAAACATTTGATAAAGCTTCATATATTAACTTAGATTTCGCAGATGTAAAAACAGTATTGGGTGTAGGTGGAGCTTCAATAGTAGGTATTGGAATTGCAGATGATGAAAAGAGAGCATTAACTGCAGCAAAGAGGGCATTAGAATTACCATTATTGGATGTTGATTATAATGGTGCAGCTGGTGCATTAGTACACGTTGAAGGTGGACCAGACATGACATTAAATGAAATAAATGAAGCAATGGAATATATAAAACAACATCTTGGAGAAGATGCATTAACAATAATGGGTGCAAGGCAATCTGAAGAAATGAAAGGAAAGATAAAGGTTACAGTAATTATATCTGGAGTCAAGAGTCCATACATATTAGGAAAATGGAAGGAAGAATGGGAATCTGGAGAATTAACAAAAGTAAGGAAGGATGTAAATCTAGGTATTGATGTACTACAATAGACTTTTTTAATTTAATTTTATATATTTTTTATGGAGTTTGCGAAGCTTGCTGAGGTATTTAGAAAATTAGAATCTGTTTCTGAGAAAAATCAAAAAACAGAAATATTGGCAAGGTTTATTAAAGAAATAGATAAAGATTCTTTAAAGGAGACATTTATGTTATTACAGGGAATGATTTTTTATCCTTGGGAAGATAAAGATATAGGAATAGCTGAAAAATTTACTATTAGAGCTTTATCTTTGTCTACAGGTTATGATAAAGATTATATTGAAAGTTTATTTGTAAAAACAGGAGATCTTGGAGTGGTTGCAGAAAAATTAGTAGCAGAAAAAAAACAAAAATCAATATTTACAAAGAAATTAACCGTAAAAGATGTATATAATACTTTTAGAACTATAGGAGAATTGGAAGGAGAAGGGACACAAGATAAAAAGATTAAATATCTGGCTAATTTATTTATTTCATCATCACCAATAGAAGCAAAATATATTGCAAGATTAACATTAGAAGATTTAAAAATAGGGGTTGGGGAAGGAATTATAATAGATTCTATAGCTATGGCCTTTGGTTTACCATCAGAAAATGTAGAAATTGCTTATTCAATTTTAAATGATTTTGGTGAACTAGTAAAGCAAATTTTAGAAAAGGGAAAAGATATTGTATTTAAATTAGAACCAATATTAGGAAATCCAATTAGAGTAATGTTAGCAATAAAAGCGGAAAGTGCTAAAGAGGCTTTAGATGTGGTTGGAAGACCTGCACAAGTTGAGTATAAATATGATGGATTTAGGGTTCAAATACATAAAAAAGGTGATCAAATATCTTTATGGACCAGGAGATTGGAAAATGTAACAAAGCAATTTCCAGATGTAATAGAATATATTAAAGAATGTTTTCCAAATGATAAGGATTTTTTAGTAGAGGGGGAAATTGTTGGATATGATAAAGAAAATAAAAAATATTTACCATTTCAGAGGATTTCTAGAAGAATTAGAAGAAAATATGATATAGAAAAGATGGTTAAAGAAATACCTGTTGTTGTTAGAATTTTTGATATAATTTATTATGATGGAAAATCTTTAATAAATACACCATTTAAAGAAAGAAGGAAGATATTGGAATCAATAGTAAAGCAAGATATAAATAAAATATCATTATCAGAAAGTATAGTAACATCTTCTGATGAAGAAGCTCAAAGATTTTTTGAAGAGGCAATTAGTAATGGTCTAGAGGGTGTTATGTTTAAAAAATTAGATGCACCATATCATCCTGGAAGAAGGGTTGGTTATATGGTCAAATTAAAACCTGTAAAAGAGTCTTTGGATGTTGTAATTGTTGGTGCTGAATGGGGGGAGGGAAAGAGGAGTGGATGGTTAACATCTTTTGTGATTGCTGTTAGAGATGAAAAAACAGGAAAATTATTGGAAGTAGGAGAAGTAGGGAGTGGATTTAAAGAGAAAAAGGAAAGTCCAGATGATATAACATTTGAAGAGATGACAGAAATGTTAAAGGATTATATAGAAGAACAGAGTGGAAAATATGTAAAGATTAAACCAAAAATTGTAATAGAAGTATTGTATGATGAAATAGAAAAAAGTCCAAAATATTCTTCTGGTTATGCATTAAGGTTTCCCAGGTTTATTAGACTTAGACCTGATAAATCTGTTGAGGATGCTGATACCATTGATAGGTTGATAGAACTATATAAAAGCCAAAAAAGATAATTCTCTTTTTAAGTTTTTTATTATATAGATAATTTATGGTTATAAGTGAGGAGTTGGTAGATAAGATAAAATCATCTTTTAATTTGAATACTTATGAAGCTAGAATATGGTTGGCTCTATTAATGAAGGGCGTTGCAACTGCTGGAGAATTGGCAGATATTGCAGATATACCAAGGTCAAGAGCATATGATGTTTTAGAATCATTAGAAAAGAAAGGATTTGTAATCATGAAACTTGGCAAACCAATAAAATATCTTGCTGTTCCACCAACAGAAGTTGTTGAAAGAGTAAAAAGAAGATATGAAGAATCAATGACAAGAAGAATAAATGAATTGGAAAAAGTAAAAACTTCTGATTTAATTAAAGAATTAGATGCATTGCATAAATCTGGTGCTGGATCAATAGACGTTTCTGAAAAATCTGGAGCAATAAGAGGACAACAAAATATAATAAGTCATTTAGAATCAATGTTAAAAGAAGCTCAAAAACATGTAAATATTGTTGCAACTCAATTGACATTTGTTAGAGATGCAATTGCATTAAAGCCAATATTTTATGAATTAAAGGAAAGACAAATACCAGTTAGAATTATAACACCAATAGATGAAGGAAATGCAAAATATGTTCAAGAGTTAATGAATGTAGTTGAAATATATGATGCTGGAGATTATAGAGGAAGAATTGTTACAATTGATTCTGAAGAGGTATTAATGATGTTGTTTGATGAAAAAGAGGTTCCATCTTCAATGGATGTTGCTGTTTGGTTGTATGCTCCATCTTTAGCAAAATTTATAGATGAAATGATTGAAATATTATTACCAAAATTAAAACCAGCACAACAAAGTTTAGTTGAAAAGAAATTAATAATATAGATTATATTTTTTCAAATATACTCTTAAAATAATCTGTTATATTTTTTATATTTTTAAATAATGGATAAAATTGTGGTTTATATACTTTATTTCCCCACTTTTCAAAGAATATTATATCATATAAATTTGGTCTAATAGATTCTTTTGGTTTTTCATTTGGATATCCCATTGTAATTATAATATGTATATTTTTATCTTTTGGTATTTCTAACAAACTCTTTATACCTTCTTCATCAAAAGATCCTATCCAGCAAGTTCCAATATTTTTATCAGTAGCTGCTAATAATATATTTTCTGCTATTGCTGCAGTATCTTGTATTGCAAATATTTGCCCTTTTTCTCCATATAATGATTTTAATTTATTATCATCTGATATAATAATTATTAATGTATTTGCATCTTTTATAAAATCTTGACCTGCTAATTCAGAAATTTTTCTTATTTTTTCAGGATCTTTTACAATAATAAAATAATAATGTGATATATTTCCAGCTATTGGTGCCAATATTCCTAAAGATAATATTTCCAATATATCATCATATGATATATCCTCATCTAAATATTTTCTAATACTTCTTCTATTTCTTATAGCATCTTTTAATTCCATAATATTTCTTTATTTTTTGTTTTATAAAAGATTTTATTTTTTATATGAAAATGAAGAAAATATTATGAATAATAAAAGTAATGAAAACTCATAATAACTATTTATAGTATTTAATAATGATAAAAATATTATTATAGAAGTCTGTAATGCAATAATAAAGATTTTATAATTTTTTCTATAAATTAATAGATAAACAAAAATAAATATTATTATATAGTAATTGAAATAAATGAGAAAAATTAATATTATAAATGAAATAATTCCCATTTTTTTATAATATTTCTCAATATCGTCTTCTATATATCTTCTCGTATATGTAGATATTATTAAAGCAAATGATAATATTAAAAATATTAATATTTGACTTGTTGATGGAATTATGTAATTTTCCATCTAAAATATATTCTTATGAATAATAATTATAATACTTTACTTATAACTGAAAAGGGTTTAGAAAACATTACAATTAAAGAAATAGAAAAAATATTAAATAGAAATATTGATTATAATATGATTGAAAGGAAAAACAAAATTTTAATTTATACAAATTTAGATTTTGAAGAAAGATTAAATTTATTATTTAATTCTAGAACAATAGATAATATATTATATAAGAAAAAAGATAAATACAAATATTTTTTATTAAAAAATCTATATGAAAGAGGATATCAACTGAAAAAAATTGAAAAATTAAAATCAACATTGGTAAATAAAATTATATATTATTCAAATATAGGGGAAAATGAAGAAATATTGAATATAATGGATGATGGTTCTTTTTCTATAGAACAGGGTATATATATAAAGAATATATTACCAATATTTTGGAGGAGGAAGGAAATTTCAGAATATATAGATTATTTTGAAAAATATATGAATATAAAGAAAAAAGTTAATATTAAGATATATTGTGTTAATAGAGATAAAAATAGATTATTATTAATAGAAAGAAATTCTGAAAATGCTTTAGTAAATGATATAATATTTTTTAGAAGGTTAGATATAGAATGGCTTGATTTAAAATTTAAAGAAGGATCAATTGATAAAATATTTACCTTTAGGATAAAGAAAGATTCAGAATTAAATATAAAAGATAAATATATATTTTATCATTCAAATAAATTGTTAAAATATAATGGAAAATTATATCTTTTATTATATAATTATGATTATAAAAAAATATTGGATAACATAAAAAATTATATTAAAAAGTATTCTTTAATGTATATTGATTCATTTTATTTATATAATTATAATAAAAGATTACTTTTAATTATATTAGAAAAAATTTAAAAATGATTTAATTATGAATTTTATTATGGATATAACTGAATTAGAAAAGACAAATGTATTGAAAAATTTAATAGTAAGTGATACAGTAGTAAAATTTATATGCCCAAACTGTGGACAAGGAATAATAATAAGGAGTAATAAAGAAAAAAAATGGGGTTTGGAATGGAAATGTCCAGTTTGTGGTTATACTGGACCATAAAATGGGAAGATATGTAGTTATAACATTAAGGATATCTCCAAATGATGTTGATGTAGATTTAGAAAAAATAAATGAGAAAGTAAAGGATATAATAAAAAATTTTGGTGGTCAATATTTATCTCATGAAATACAACCAATAGCTTTTGGATTAAATTCATTAAATGTTAAATTTTTATATCCAGATCAGGAATTTAAGGAAGAAGAACTATTAAATCAAATAAATAGTATAGAAGGAGTAAGTAGTTCTGAAGTTATTTCAGTATCTCTAGCTCAATTATAATGTATATTTTTAAAGAATTTTCAGAATTAAATATAAAAGAATTAAAAAATGAAATAGAAAAAGAAAGACAATTAATTAAGGATATAAAAGCAGGAAAAATATATAAGGAACAAGAGGAATTAATAAAAGTTGTTTTATTTATCGTAGAATCACCAAATAAAGTAAAAACAATTTCTTCATTTTTTGGAAGACCATCAATAAGAAATGTTGGTGGATTGAAGGTTTATGAAGTTTCTTTAGGAAATATGTATTTACTAATTACAGCCTCAAAAGGTCATATTCTAGAATTAACAACAGATAATATTGGTTTATTTGGTATAGAAAGAAAGGATGGAGTATTTTATCCATATTATAATACAATTAAAAAATGTTTATCTTGTGGAAACCAATTTACAGAATATAAAGATGGAAAATGTCCATATTGTGGTTCTACAAATGTTGATGATTCAATAAATAGAATAAAAGCTCTACAAGAATTGGCTATGGAGGTTGATCAAATTATAATTGGGACAGATCCTGATACAGAAGGTGAAATGATTGCATATTCTTTATATTTAGTATTATATCCATTTAATAGAAATATTAAGAGGGCAGAATTTCATGAGGTTACAAAAACAGCAATATTAAATGCTTTGGAAAATTTAAGAGATATTGATCTAAATTTAGTAAAATCTCAAGTAGTTAGAAGAATTGAGGATAGATGGTTGGGATTTAGCTTATCTCAAATTGTTCAAAAATATTTTAATAAAAATTGGTTATCTGCTGGAAGAGTACAAACTCCAGTTCTTGGTTGGATAATTAATAGATTTGATGAAAGAAATAAGTCTAAATCATATATTTTAGAATTAAAATTAGAGAATGATAGAAAATTGTATATTGATACTGAAGTAAAGAATAGAAGAGAAATAAATAAAATTATAAAGAATATAAAGGATAAAGAAATAAATATAGTTGATTATAAAGAGGAAAAGGAAGAAATTCAACCTTTGCCTCCGTATATTACCAGTACAATTTTACAGGATGCAAATAATATATTAAAAATTGGCGTAGATAGAATAATGCAAATATTACAAGAACTATTTGAATCTGCATTAATAACTTATCATAGAACAGATTCTACAAGAATATCTCCATTTGGTATATCGATTGCAAAAGATTATATAAGTCAAAAATTTGGAGAAAATTATTTTATAGCAAGATCTTGGGGAGAAGGAGGAGCGCATGAAGCAATTAGACCTACAAGACCTTTAGATGTAGATATGTTAAGAAATTCTATAGAAAATGGAGAAATTGATATATATATTAATATGACAAAATATCATTATATAATTTATGATTTAATATTTACTAGGTTTATTCAATCACAAATGAAACCAGTTTCTGTAATTAAATATACAGAAAAGATAAAAATACCAGAAATAGATAAAGAAATCGAATTAAGTGGAGTAAAAGATGTAATAGATCATGGATGGGATTTAATATTTCCATTTAGAATTAATGTTATGAAAATACAACCAATACAAAATGGAATAAAAATTGTTGAAGCTATAGGTAAAAAAGTACCAAAGGTTAGATTATATTCCCAGGCAGATATTATTAATTTAATGAAGGAAAAAGATATAGGAAGACCATCAACATATGCTATAATATTAAAGAAAGTGATGGGGAGGGGTTATGTAATAAATAAAAGCAATAATCTAATTCCAACAAAATTGGGAATAGAAGTATATAACTTTTTAGAAAAAAATTTTGGAGATTTTGTTTCTGAGAAAAGAACAAGAGATTTAGAAGAAATTATGGATAAAATTTCTGAAAATAAAGAAGATTATAGAAAAGTACTTGAAAGTATATATGATGAGACAAATATTATAATTGAAAAAGGAAAAAATATACAAAAAGAATAAACTTATATATAAGTTATTTTAATATTAATTAATGGCTGTTAGGGGAATAAAAGTTGGAGATGTATATGAAGTAGAGATAAAGAGTTTGACACAAAGAGGAGATGGATTTGCTAGGATAAAAGGAGTTGCTACTTTTGTAAAGAATGTAAGTATTGGTTGGAAAGGTAATGTAAAAGTTATTAAAGTTGGTCCTACTTATGTAGTTGCTGAACCTGCTGTAGCTGGAGAATCTGAAGATTCGGACAGAGTGATTTTTAAAGATTTATAAAATATTTTTTTAAGATATTTTTTATCTAAATGATGATATCATGATGACAGCTCCATATGTAAAATGGCCTGAAGATGTATTGAATACATTTATACAAAATTATGAAGCAAAAGTATATGAATTATTTGAAAGAGCAAAGCAAAGTGGAAAAATTAGAAAGGGGGTAAATGAAACTACAAAGGCAATAGATAGAGGACAAGCAAAATTGGTAGCAATTGCATTAGATGTAGATCCTCCAGAAATAGTAATGCATATACCAGCATTATGTGAAGAAAAGGGAGTAACCTATGTATATGTTTCTTCAAAACAAAAATTGGGACAATCTTGTGGTATAAATACACAAGCATCTGCTGCTGCTATAATAGAACCTGGTGAAGGGAAACAAATTATGGATGAAATAGTAAAGGCACTTGGTACACTGTTAAAGAAGTAAATTTTATAAATTTTTTTAATGCTATATATAAGTTAATATAGGTAGGGAAAGATTTATAAAATTTTTTGTACATATATATACTATGGCGTTAGACGATGTTGTTAAAAATGTATTTGCTCAATTAAGTACAGATACCAGTTTAGGTCAGCAAGTATATAATGCAATAATAAGTTCTCTTAATGATACTTTACTAGCTACTGCGAAGCAAATAGAAATGCAATTAGATCCAAAAGTAAATAAAGGATTAAAATATACAATTGAAGGATTTAATATTAATTCTACTAAAGATAACATGAATCCTTCACAATTATATTCAGATTTGGTAAACATATATAAACAAAATATATTTGGAAACAGTACAAACGATGCAGATAGAGTATTCTCTAGCATGGCTTTATTATCGACATTGTATATAAGAGGTCTTAAAAAATTAGGAAATCCAGACCCAATTACTGGTAGAAGAGAATATGCTACTAGACAAGAAAGAGAGAATGCACAAAATATCGTAAGTATAATCGCAGAATTATTGCCAAAGTTGGGGGCTCAATATTATCAGTCAATAGGAAAGAATGTATCAGAACAAGAAATTATGGCAAATTTAGATGAATTTGCTTCAGCATTATATGGTTCATATAGTGGGGTAATAAATTCAACAGGATCATATATACTATCTAAGACTCCAAATATATCATTATTAAAATCTTCAACTAGATTAATGTCTACATTGAATGATACTTTCTTATCTACTATAGAAAGTTCAATATATTCAATATATTCAAAAGTACAAATTCCAGAAGCAGTAGCATTAATATTAGGTAAATTAGGTCAAATAGGATTTTATAATAATACATTTGATGAAATGTACAGAAAAATTGGCAGTTACATAGGACAAGGATTAAAACAACAGCAGAATCAACCAGTAGTTCCTCAACAAATTCAAAATCAACCCTTACAACCTAAAGTATCGGGTCTTAGCTCGCCATTACAAAAGAATAATTTAAATACGCCGCAACCAAAGGTTATAAAATCCCCATAATAGTTTTTAACTGAAAATGACAAAATTAGTTTTGTTATTAGATAGACGTTGGAATGGTGGGGTTTCCACTCATTCAATAGGTTTATTATTAAGTACTTTAGCATTAAAAAAATTAATAGAAGAAAAATACGGAAAAGTAGAAGTAGAATTGTATTTTATTGCCCAAGAAGGAGATTTTTCAAAATTTTATAAAGGAGATTTTGAGCAATTATATGAAAAATATCTTGAAGGAAATATAAAAGAAATAATAAAGTATTTAACAAATAATATTTATAAAAAACCATCTAATAAGATATCTCTAGATAGATTGGTAGATGAATTAAGTAGAGATGATATAGATTTTAAAATATTTGGAAATTTAGGTTCATTCTTATTTAATTCTCTAGGAGAAAAACATAATTTAGATAAAATTCTTAATAGAGATAATTTTGTAATATCTACTCATAGTGAGTTTGCTGGAGATCTATTAACTGATATATATGAAGCTATAGTATTAAATCCATATGCATCAAAGTATGTTAGTATAGAAACAAGAAAAAAGATAGAAGATTTATTTAAAAGAAGATTGGAAAAAGGATATACAGACGAATATGTAGCAAAAGAAGTAATTGGAATTTTGAATGATTTATTATATGGAAATGATATAGATTCTATTATATTTAATGTTAAAAAAGGATTTTTAGAGGATGAATTAAGAAAATATATTAATTTAATGTCAAAATTAAAAGAAGGATATACAATATTTCCAACATATATTTTATATGAACAGACAAATAATTTATTAAAATCATTAAATAATTTTGGATTGAATTTATTTATAAGAAATCCTGTTGTAATGCATGAACCTATGTATATGGTAACATTAGAAAGAGCATATTTTGAAGAAGTAAATATTTACAAAGAAAGCTATAAAGAAATATATAAAGATACAGATAAAGTATGGTTATTGTATAGTGGTAGGATATCTCCAGAAAGAGGTTCAAATGAATTATTAAAATTATACGAAGATTTAATTAAAGAGGGAAAGAAAGTAGGATTAATAATAATTTCAGATAATATTGATGAAGATTCTGAATTTTATAAGAAAATATTAGAATTAGCAGATAAATATAAGGGTGTAGAAGTACATTTATATGGAAAGGGCTTTGGTAATTCTTTACATGAAGACCCCTTATATTATATAGGATTGTTAAAATCTCTAGGCGAATTAAAGAATACTATATATATAAATCCAACATATTTAGAATCTTATGGTCTTGCAACTTTAGAAGCATTAATATTTGGAAATTTAATTACTATATATAGGAATATAAGTGGATTAAGAGAATTGAAAGAAAGAGGCTATTTGAATGATGAGTTATCGTTTAAAGATTATCAAGAACTAAAAAATAAAATAATTAAGGTAATAGAAGATATAAAAATGGTAAGTATGATTCTTATATAAATAAAGATATAATAGAAGAGTTAAAAAAAGAAGTTGATCCTGAAAAAATTGCAGAAAAATATGCAGAAATAATTTATAGATATTTAGAATCTAGATCTACAGAAGAAGAAATTATAGAAAATAAAAATGAAGAAGTCTTGGCTGTTACATAGTTTTCATTTTTTAGTAGTGTTTTTAATCTTATAAATGCTAGAAATTCAATATCTTTTATGGTATATATAAAGTGGTTTAATGAACTATCTAAAAATGATGTAAATATTGTTGGTGGAAAAGCTGCAAATTTGGGAGAAATGACAAAAATAGGTATTCCAGTTCCCCCAGGATTTGCTATAACTGCAGAAGGTTATTGGAAATTTATAGAATATAATGGAATAAAAAATAAAATAGAAGAAATATTAAAATCAATTGATATAAATAATCCAACACAATTAAGAAAAGCAGCCACCCAAATACAAGAATTATTTATAAAGGGAAATATTCCAGATGATTTAAAGAATGAAATATTAGAAAATTATAGAAAATTGTCAAGCATGTTTGGAAATGAACCAATATTTGTTGCCGTAAGATCCTCAGCAACTGCAGAAGATTTACCAAACGCTTCTTTTGCAGGTCAACAAGCTACATATCTAAATGTAAAAGGAGAAGATAAATTATTAGATGCTGTTAAAAAATGTTGGGCATCTTTATGGACAGCAAGGGCAATTAATTATAGAGCAACTATGGGATTTGATCAAACTAAAGTAGCTTTATGTGTTGTAATACAAAAACAGGTATTTTCAAAAAAATCTGGTGTTATGTTTACTGCAGATCCAGTTAAAAATGATTTATCAAAAATAGTAATTGAATCTTCCTGGGGTTTGGGAGAAGCAATTGTTTCTGGTGAAGTAATACCTGATGAATATGTTGTAGATAAGAATACATTAAATATATTGGAAGTAAAAATAAATGAAAAGAAAATTATGACAGTATATGATCCCGATTCATTTACAAAGGAAGTAGAAGTTCCAAATGAATTAAAGAATGCAAGAGTATTATCTGATGATGAAGTGAAAAAATTGGCAAATTATGGAAAGATATTGGAACAACATTATGGAAATCCACAGGATATAGAATTTGCAATTGATGATAGTGGTATATATATTGTACAAACAAGAAATATAACAACAATTAAGAAAACAAAGAAAGAAGAATTAGAAGTAAAAGGTGAAAAAATATTGTTAAGAGGTATTGCTGCATCACCAGGTGTTGGTACTGGAAAAGTAAAAATAATATTATCTCCAGAAGAATTTGATAAATTTGAAGAGGGAGATGTATTGGTTACTGTAATGACAAATCCAGATTATGAACCATTAATGGCAAAGGCTTCTGCAATAGTTACAGATGAAGGTGGACACTTATCACATGCTGCAATTGTTTCAAGAGAACTTGGTAAACCTGCAGTTGTTGGAACAAAAGATGCGACTAAAATATTAAAAGATGGAATGGTTATAACGGTAGATGGAACACATGGTGTTGTATATGAAGGAGAAATAAAATTAGGAGAATTAACTAAAAAAGAAGTTGCAAGGAAAATAGTAAAATCTACACCATTAGAAATTACAGCTACAAAAATTATGGCAATTGCTGATTATCCAGAAACTGTAAGTAAAGTAAAAGATTTAGTAGATGGTATAGGATTATTAAGAATGGAATTCTTAGTATTAAGAAATAGAAAACATCCAAGATGGTATTTAGAGAATAATAAATTAGATGAATTCACAAATATGTTGGTAGAGAGATTAGAAGAAATATTAAGAATTATGTATCCAAAACCAGTAATTGTTAGGACATTAGATATGAGGACTGATGAATATAGAAATTTAGAAGGGGGAGAAAAAGAACCAAAAGAAGCAAATCCAATGATGGGATGGCATGGTATTAGGAGAGATTTAGATCAGGAACAATTGTTTAGAGCTCAAGTAAAAGCTTTTAAAATATTGGTAAAAGAAAGGGGATTAAATAATTTATGGGTAATGTTGCCATTTGTAATATCATGGGAAGAAGTATATAGAGCAAAAGAAATAATTAAAAGTGAGGGATTAATACCTGGAAAAGATATAAAGTTTGGAATAATGGTAGAAACACCAGCTGCAGCATTAACAATTGAAGATATAATTAAGAATGTTGGTATAGATTTTATATCATTTGGAACAAATGATTTAACACAATTAACATTGGGAGTAGATAGAAATAATGAAATGGTACAAAAATTAATGGATGAAAGTCATCCTGCAGTAGTCAAATTAATATCAAGGGTAATAAAGATATGTAGAAAACATGGAGTATATACATCATTATGCGGACAAGCTGGTTCTAGACCAGATTATGCAGAACTATTGGTAAAACTAGGTATAGATTCTATATCAGTAAATGTAGATGCAATAGAATTAGTAAGGGAGACAGTAATAAGAATGGAGAAAAAGCTTTTATTGGATAAAATAAGAAAATTATAAATGAATAAAAAGGACATATTATATATATCTATAATATCTGTTTTTTCAATATTTTTCATATTCTTACCAATAAATATTAATATATTTGTCAAAATTGGAATAATTGTATTATTATATTTAATTTATTCATTAAAATATCTTCAAGAATATTTAGAATATGAAGAGATGGTAGATAATTTTCCATTATTTTTAAGAGATTTATCACATTATTTAAAAATAGGACAACCATTACCAGTTGCTTTAAAGAGTGTATCAAATAATTATTATGGAAAAAGATTAAATAAGGAAATTAAATATATAATTTCTGAAATGGAATATGGAAAAACCTTTTATGATGCATTAAATGATTCTGCAAATAGAATAAATAATTTGGAAATATCAGAAGTTTTATCAAATATAAATAATGTTTTAAAAAGTGGTGGAGATTTAAGCAATTTATTAGACACATTATCAGAAAGTATAAGAAATTTAGAAATGATTAAAAAGGATAGATTATCTCAATTAAAGCTTACTACTTATACATATTATGGATTATTTCTTGGAGTATTATTATCAATTATTGCAGTATATTATTTAATAATTAATATAAAATCTTTTGGTTTTTCATTTAATAAAGAAACATATTATGAATTAATAAATGTTTATAGATTTTTATCATTTTTATTATTATTAATTAACGCAATTTTTACAGGTTTAGTTATTGGAAAACTTGCAAAGGGAACTATAAAGTCTGGTATAATTCATAGCATAGTTTTAACAATTATATCAATAGGTTTTTTCTTTTTATTATAATTTTAAAATTTTTTCATTTAAGGAATTATAATGGTATTCAAGAACTATAATGTTAAAATAAGAAAAATTAAAGAATCAAGAAAATTTATGAGACCACCTTTTTGGGCAGCAATTAGAAAATTTGGTAGAATAGTTTCACTTTATAGGTTAAAATAATTATACATTAGGTTCAACATTTTTTATTATAGGATCTATATCCATTCCTTTTCTTCTATTCTTTATTAATACAATTCTTGAATCAATATCCTCTTTAAATATTTCGTAACCAGGTAATTTTTCTACTAATCCTTTTGCAAAATTTCTTACATCCTCTATACTTGGAACATTTTTATATTCTAATCTTAATCTTGAATATCCTAAGAATGAATAAGATTTTACTTCTACAAAATGAGGATTATATATTTCAATTAATTTAGCCCAGTCATCAAAATATTTAGGGTCGTCATTTATTCCTTTAATTAATGTTATTCTTGCAACTCTCCTTGTTTTCATTTTTGATGCAATTTCTAATGATTTTATAAACCTCTCCCAATAATCTTTATATATAGGAACAGATATTTTTTTATACATTTCCTTATTTGGAGCTGTAAATGATATATATAATTGTGTTGGTAATGCATTCTTTTTAATTAACCTTTCTAATGCTTCTGGAACCTGTCCAGATGTTACTATAAATATTGATTTTATCCATGGCCAATTTTTCTTAATATATAATATACTCTCTGCAACATATGGATATAATAATGGTTCTCCAGATAATGAAAATGTAACATGTGTTGGTTTATCAATAAATTTATCTAATAATTCTTTATTTGCCTTTGGATTTCCATAATATCCAATTAATAATCTCTTTCTTAATTCTCTCAATTTTTCCATTATTTCTTCAGGTCTATCTACTTTATCTTCTGGTAGTATATTATAATAAGGTTCAAATTTTGTATTTGGTCTCCAGCAAAATATGCATCTATTTACACACCAAACAACAGATTGAGTCATTTCCATACATCCTGCAGTATCTATTCCATAGAATTTATTTTTATAACATGTTCTTCCATTTATAATTGATTCTTTTGTCCAATGGCAAATTTCAACAGCAGAATGATTATAAATTCCATATCCAGCTTTCTCTAATTGTTTTGAAGTTTTTAAATCATGTATCTTCCATTTTTCAATATTTTCATTCATTGGATAATATATTATATAACATAGTTATAAATCTATCAGTGAACTTGGCATTCATCATTTATCAGCTGAGAAGGCTTTCTTCACCCAGATAATTATATATTTTAAAAGATTTTATTTCATAATTTTTAAAATATTTTTTAAGTAATTCTTCTAATTTTTCTTTATTTAAATTTTCTCCACTACACCATGCAGCATCTATATCTATATAAATTCCATCTTCTTCAGTATAACTACTTATTACTATATGGGATGTTGTTAAAATTCCAGTAAATGTTATATCTTTATTTCCCTCAAAATCTGCAGGAAATAAATAAATTTTATGATATAATAATCTACTATTCAAAATTTTTGCAAAGTCATTAGAAAATTCTCCAATAATATTTATAAAATTTTCATTTTTATTTATCTTTACTATTGATATCAATCTCTTTACATCCTTGATAGATATTCTTTTATATTCCTTATTCATTTATGATTAAATCTATATGTTTTTATCTTTAAAAATTTATATTTAGGAAAGCCCCGTCGTCTAGTGGCCTAGGATTCAGGGCTCTGGTCCCTGAGACCGGGGTTCGAATCCCCGCGGGGCTATTCTTATAAAAATAATTATTTAACTATAATTTTAATGACCAAAAATCTTGAATCAATATTATGGGAAGCTGTATATATAATAAATAATGCTAATAAATTATCAAATCCAGAATATTATTTCCCAACGCTTTCGAAATTTCAATATATACTTTCTCAATCTGATGCAAGGTTTTATGAGGGGATAAAGAGAGAAAGAATACCTCTTAGAGAAATAAAAAGATATATAGATCTAGATAGTATAATTATTGATGGTTGTTCTACATTTGGGAATATAGAAATAGCAAGAATATTAAATTATCTTGAAAAACCTGTAAGTAATGCAATTGATATAGGATGTAAAGATAAAGAAAGAACTATAGAACAAAAAGATAAAATAATAAAATATTTTGAAATGAAAGGATATGAATATAGATTTCTACCAAACAATATTTATGGATATAAATTAAATTTGGATAGAGAAAAATTAATAGTTCCGAACCTATATGGAATATATTATTATATAGAAGTAAAGATACCAAATAATAGAATATTATATATAATGATTAATACTGCGGGAAATATTATTATTAGAAAAAATGGTTTAGAGCATACATTATATTTTGAAAATTTTGGATTATTTTCTATAATTTATAAATTTTTTAGGTATAAAGAGAAGGATATAAAAGATTTAGAAGAATACGAAGAGTATGGAGATAAAATAAAAGAAATAATAAATAAAGGATTTAGTGAAAGAGATATTAATAATTTAAGAACATTAATTGGCAATGAAAATATAAAGATAATAAGAAATTTTTATAAATATATTGAAAAACATCCAGGTTCTATCTATGAAAGTTTATATACAATTATTGAACGTATTTAATAAACTTTTTTGGCGAATTAATTATTATTGATTTTTCTAATGGTATATTTAAATAAATAGAATCTAACAAAATCTTTATTAATATATTTATTCTATCTGGAACATTCTTTATTGATCCATATAATTCTATTCTTTTATGTGGTAAATCAACATTTCTAAATAAATATTGTGTTGCATATTGCCAATTTAGATCTATATCAACAATTCCTCCTAAAATAAATAAGTTATATTTCTCTAAATCTTTATTATTTAATATTTCATCTCCATAAGGATCTAGTATTATTGCTTTATATTTATAAAAATCAAAATCTTCTTGTTTTTTATATATATTTACAAAATTTTTACCCAAAAAAGAATAATCAATATCTCCAATTAGTATTAAATTACTATCAAACAAATATTCCCTTATAACTTTTAATGATTGGGAAATTTGTATTCTTAAACTAATTTTTCCTTTATTGGACAATAAATTATATAATGAATTATCTATTAGAAATTTCTTTTCATTTTCAATATCTCCTATTATTTTTTCTTTTGGTATATCTATTTCTTCTTTTGCATCCTTATTATATTTTACCTCAATAAAATTTCTATATATTGTTTCTCCATCATCTTTATATAATTTTTTTCTATTTAATAAATATTTTACAATACAATCTTGTCCAATATATTTTTTGCTTTTATCATAATTTCTTACAGTTATATAATTAATATACTTTGAGATAATTTTTTCTAATATCATAAAAAATATTTTTTATAAAAATATTTTAAGGCCCGTAGTCTAGGGGTATGATGCCGGACTCACTATCCGGAGGTCCCGGGTTCAAATCCCGGCGGGCCTAATGAATAATTGATTCAATTATCATTCTTTAAATGATAGAGAATTAATTCAATTTATTAGGGTTTGATCAGTTTTATAAAATTGACCATTTTAGAATTGATTAATGGATAATAAAAGTGATATCATTCTTATAATGTTATCTGGAATTTTTAGGAATATTGCAACTGGAGCCCTTGGAATTATTACTGGATTATATCTATATAATGTACTTCATTTGTCTTTCACTTTGATAGGTGGATTCTTTGGTGTTGGAGCATTCTCAGTACCATTAATGAGCATTTATTTTGGTAGATTGGGAGACCGTTATGGCAGAAAGAAAGTACTTATGATTATCTTACTCTTTTTACCATTATCAATATTAATTCTCCTCTTAACTTCAAACTATCTTTTCCTTTTATTATCCGCTGCTCTGGGTGGTTTTGGTACAGCTGGTGCATTAGCTAGTGGTAGTGCAGGTGCAATAGCAGTTCCAATTATGAATGCATTACTAGCGGATAAGACAAATGAAAAAAATAGGACAAAGGTTTATTCTTTATTTTTTCTTTCTATGAGTCTAGCTGGAGCAGTTGGGGCTTTATTATCTCACTTAAATTATAGAGAAGGATTTATAATAGCATTAATATTATCATTAGCTTCACTAATTATAATATTACCGGTTAAAGATACATATGGTGAAAGTCTTAGAAAAGTTAAGAATTCTTCTACTTTTAATTTTAATAATATAGGTGAATCCGATAAAAAGGTGATTAAAAGGTTTATAGCCACTGGAGCCTTGAATGGTCTTGGACAAGGATTGATAACACCATTTTTACCTTTAATCTTTGAAGTATTGCTTAAAGTACCTAAGGAAGAGATAGGTAATATATTTTTCCTCGGCGGTATAGCAGCTGCATTCGTATCACTTCTAACTCCTTTAATTACTAGTAGATTAGGATTTGTTAAGACAGTTATTTTAACTAGATCTATATCTACTGGAGCTCTACTATTACTACCATTTGTAAATATGTTTTCATCAATTTTAAGTTATAATTTTATGTTGGCATTAGCATTATACATAATCTATATTATGTTTAGAGTTATTTCATTACCAACTCAATCATCTTTAATGATGAATTTGGTTAGTCAAGATTTAAGATCTACGGCGACTGGTATAAATCAAGCTGCCAGATTATTCCCATCTGCCATTGCAACAATATCTAGTGGATTTATAATAAATTACTTAGCTTTACCAATACCTTTCTTTTTAGCATTTATAGTTAATATTACAAATATATACCTTTATAAAAAGTTCTTTAAAGATATTAAAACAAAAGATGATATAAAAAGTGTTTTAATTGAATGAAATTTTAATATATAAATGACTATTCAAGATATTTGAATTTGAAATAATAAATTATATAAATTTCTGATATTACTTTATTCTTAAGAATTCATTTATTAATCATATTTATGTTATTTTCATTGAAAAATATTTTTCATAAATTCTTATTAACAATATTTTTTATTTTTCATAATATTTCATTATTTTCATACTTGATGTTTATTTAGCTATTTTTAAATTTTATTATATAACATCATTATATGACACTGAGATGTGAGCTATTCGTAAAAGAGATGCTTCCTTTAATTAGAAAGGAATTGTCAAAAATATTGTATGATAATTATAAAATGTCTCAAGAAGAAATTGCAGATAAATTATCAATAACACAATCTGCGGTTTCTCAATATTTAAAGGGTATAAGAGGTAGATCTTATTTTGAATTTGATCAAGAAGATAAAATTATATTAATTAAAATGGCAGAATTATTAAAAAAAGATAAAAATACTAAATTATTAGATCTACAACATATGTTATGCCAGTTATGTGAAAAAAGATATAAATATATAAAATGCTATATTAAATTATGAGTATATTTGATATAAAATCTGTTGCAATTGTGGGGGCAAGTAATAAAGAAGGAAAGGTTGGAAATATAATATTAAAAAATTTTATTAAAAGATTTCCTGGAAAAATATATCCAGTAAATCCAAATTATGATAATTTATATAATCTAAAATGTTACAAAAATATTCTTGAAATAAATGAAAATATAGATGCGGTTGTAATAGCAATACCTGCAGAAGGTGTTCCTGAAGTTGTAAAACAAGCTGGAGAAAAAGGAGCAAAATTAGCAATAATAATTTCTGCTGGATTTTCTGAAGTTGGAAGAAAAGATCTTGAAGAAAAAATATTAGAATATTCAAGAAAATATGGGATAAGAATATTGGGACCAAATGGTATGGGTGTATATGATCCATATAATGGTATAGATACATTTTTTGTTGATGACAAAAGGTTAATAAGACCAAAGAAAGGAAAAATTGTTTTATTATCACAATCTGGTGCAATTGCTTTGGCAGTTATGGAATGGCTATCAAGTAAAAATATTGGTGTATCAAAGGTAATTTCTTATGGAAATAAAATCGATTTAGATGAAGTTGAAATATTAAAAGAATTAAAAGATGATCAAAATTCCAAGGCAATATTTATATATATGGAAGGATTAAGAGAAGGAAGGGGTAAAGAATTTTTAGAAGTTGCAAGTCAATTAAATAGGCCAGTAATAGTATTAAAATCTGGAAAAACAAAGAGAGGTTCTGTTGCAGTTTCTTCTCATACAGCATCTATGGCTGGAGATTATGAAGTATATAAAAATTTATTCAAACAATATAATATAATTGAAGCAAAAAGTATGGGGGATTTTATGATCTATTTAAAAACTCTAGCATATTATTTGTAATAATATGGTTATCTATATATATACAAATGGAGGAGGTGAAGGTGTTTTAACAACAGATGCTTTAGAAGAAAATAATATTAAAATAGAAGAAACACCAGAAGATATTAAAGAAAAATTAAAAAATATTTTACCTTCTTTTGCTTCATTTCATAATCCAATAGATACTACAGCTCAGGCAAATGAAGATCAATATATAGAGGGATTAAAAATTTTATTAAATGATTCAAAAACTGAAGGTATAATTGCAATATTATTACCTCAAGTACCATTTTTTACAGAAAAATTTCCTGAAAAATTATCAAAAATAATTAATAAAAAAGTTCCCTTAGTATTTTTAATATATGGGGGAGGATTTACTGAACAAATAATAACATCTGTTGAGGAATATTTACCAGTATTTGAATCTCCAGAAGAAGCTGCTAAAGCATTGTCTTTTTTATTAAGATTAAAGAGAAATAATTGGATATAAAATTTTTATAAATATTTTCTTTAAGGATAATGTATGAATAAGAAAAATAAAAAAGTATGATTTTTATTTGTATTCCTTTTAAGATTTTTCTTAATATATTTGTTTGATAATACAACATTATTTAACTTCTTCTCTATTTTTATTAGGATTAAGATATTATAAAAATTTAGGCTAATAATTAAGCGGACCCGGGGGGATTCGAACCCCCGACCTACGGCTTAGGAGGCCGTCGCTCTATCCATGCTGAGCTACGGGTCCTTTCTAATTTACTTTAATTATCTTTTATTAAATTTTGAATATGGTGAATCAAACCTCTTAAAGCAAAAAATTTATAAATATCAATATTCTATTAGATTATTTATGAAGGGTATATCACCAATTATTGCAACAATATTATTAATTGTAATGACAGTAGCAATAGCAGGATTAATGTATGCATGGCTATCTGGAATGTTTTCTTCTTTGACAGGAGCTACATCAAGTCAGGTTGCTCAGGCTACACAGGTAACATCCTTTAATGTACCTCAAATCTATGTTTCTAATAATAGTATATATGCAGTATTATACAATAATGGAAATGTACCAATTAATAATAATACTTTAACTATAACGGCTGCAGAATATTATGCTTCAAATGCAACATATGATGGTAATACGGATTCATGTACAGCATCAGTAGTAAATGGAAATTCACCAATTCCATCGGGTCAACAAGCAACATTATTATTATCATGTTCAGGTCCAGTTAATATAGTTAATGATTGGAATACTGGAAATTATTATTATACATTTACATTTACGTATAATGGTGTATCTGTTCAGGCAACATTAGCTGCTCATTAGATTTTTAAGGTAGATTTTTAAAGTTTTTATAATTAAATAAAAAATTTTATAAAAATTATGTTTTTGAAATTTTACGCTTATGCATTTCCCAAAGTTTATGTATTTCATTTAATATTATAATATATTCTCTTTCAAAATTCATTGATAGTCCCTTCTTTCTGATATTCTAATATCTTATAAAGATTCTCTATATGCTTTTCTAATTGAATAATTTCTGGATAAACTCTATTTAAATTAGCTCCATATAAATTCTTTAAAGATTTTATATATTTTATTAATTCATTTAAATTATCCTTAGTTATTTTCTCAAGTTCTTTAATATTCCCAGATTTTTTTAGATTCTTTTAAAAGTTTTTCTATATCTTTATCTATCTTTTTTTCTTCTTTTTGTATATTTTTTATAATATTTTTCTCTTTTTTCGGATTTCTAGCCACTTTTTCGTTAATTTTTCCTGACTTACCTGGAGGTAGATTTCCTTTAAATAATCTTTTTCCAAATAATGGTACCATAAATTTTAAAAGAATTTTGATAATTATAAAATTTTTGAATCTTAACTTTACAAATAAATTTAATCTTTATTTTAATAAAAATATATAGTATAAATATTTATCTTAAGACTTTATTTAAAATATTTTTAACATCTTCTTCAGAAAAACCTAAGAATACTATTTCTCCATATTTATATACTAATATATCTTTTTCTCTTAGCTTTAACCATATGGAATCTTTATTTTTTTCCTTTATTTCAAAATTATTTAATAAGTTTATTAATTTATTAATAAATTCATCATCAAAATTCTCATCAAACCTTACAGATAAATTATTTATTCCACAAAGTTTATTTATATTATATTTCATTATGATAAAATATAATTAAAAAATATAAGGGTTTTGTATAAATTAATTCTATGATAAATCCAAAAGAAATAAGAAAAGATTTCCCAATTTTTGAAAATAATCCTAATTTAATATATTTTGATAATACTGCAACAACTCAAAAACCTAGACAAGTTATTGAAAAAATAAAGGAAGTTTATGAAAAATATTATGCAAATATTCATAGAAGTGTATATAAAATAAGTGAAATATCTTCTGAAGAATATGAAAATTCTCATAAATTGGTTGCAGATTTTATAAAATGTAAAGAATGGAGAGAAATAATTTTTACAAGAAATACTACAGAATCAATAAATCTTGTTGCATATTCATATGGATTAAACAATATAAAAAAAGATGATAAAATTCTGATATCTTCTATGGAACATAGTTCAAATTTATTACCATGGAGATTTATATGTAGAAAAACTGGAGCAAAATTAGATTATATCAATGTTAAAGATTATAGATTAGACCTAGATGATTTTAAAAGAAAAATAGATGAGAAAACAAAAATTGTTTCTATAACTCATGTATCAAATGTTTTGGGTACAATAAATCCTATAGAAGAAATAATAAAAATTGCTCATGAAAAAGGTGCTTTAGTTTTGATTGATGCTGCACAAAGTTCTGGACATTTACCTATAGATGTTAAAAAATTAGATGTAGATTTTTTAGTATTTAGTTCCCATAAAATGTTAGGTCCTTCTGGAATTGGTGTATTATATGGAAAAAAAGAATTATTAGAAAATATGGAACCATTTTTATGGGGTGGAGATATGGTTACGGATATAGATTTTGATAAAGAATATCTAAATGATTTACCATGGAAATTTGAAGCCGGAACACCGAATATTGCAGATGGAATTGCATTTGGAGAAGCAATTAAATATTTAAATAAATTGGGAATGGAAAATATTGAAAAATATGAACAAGAATTAACAAAATATTTCTTAGAAAGGTTTGAAGAATTTTCAAACAAATATAAAGATGTAATATTAATGGGATTAAATGATTATAAAGATAGAGAAGCAATATTCTCATTAGCATTTAAAATAAATCCACATATAATTGGAAAAATATTGGATTCTTACAATATTACTGTTAGAACTGGATATCATTGTTGTTATATATTATTTAGAAATTTAGATTTATATAAGTATAAAGGATCTGTTAGGGCTTCATTATATATTTATAATACAAAAGAAGAAATTGATTTCTTCTTTGAAAAATTAGAAGAAATTGTTAAAAGATTTTAACTTTTAGTCTATATAGTTTTAATCTATATTTCAAATCTCTTTATTATTCAAATATTTTGCTGGTTTATAAAAAATCTTCATAATATTTTATTAAAGAGGCCGAATTTATTATATATTTTAAAAATTAGTTAACCAAAAAGCCTTCTTAAATTCCTTATTAAATATTCCCAGTCATTTTCGCAATATAAATAATATGGATTATATTTAAATATATTTCTTGCAAGATCTAACAAATCTATGTGAATTCTTCCTCCAGCATTTATTTGTCTCATTGAACAATATTCATATGAACAATGATTAGCATATAGATAATTTTCTCTTGCATAGGGATGATTATAACCAATATAATATGAGCTATTTGGATTTGGTAATCCAAATAAATGACCCAACTCATGTGCAGCTATAATTGGAAATGCTGTTTCCCAATCGGGTCCATAGAATGTTTTTAATACTCCTATAGATATAACACTACCTGCAAAACCAAGATATATATATCCACTTGGTAAAATTGCTGGTAATGTAGATCCAAATAAAAAGTTAGTAGATGGATTACCATCATAAATTATGTCCTTATCTATTATGTATATATCATAATGTGGGTTTGTTTGTTGCCAAGGTTCGTTTCTACTAAGATTAAATATGCAGTCAACATTTATTTTACCATTAGAATCTCTACAATTTTCAATATAATATTGAGGACGACAGTAAGGTTGGTCCGGATTTTCACACCATGGTCTATAATAATACTGTCTTGTTATTGAAACCCCTGCCTCTCTTTCGTATCTTCTAAGTAAAATTTCTAGGTTAATTATAACTTTCTGTTTATCATCCTCAGGTGTTCTTTCATCTATAATTATATAAAGAGGTTTTCGATGTGTTTCAGTAGGCTGAGAGACAGTATCACTCATTTAGTAGTAATTATATAGAAACGTTTATAAATGATCATAATATAACTTCAATAAAATTTTGTAATGTATAACCTAGCCTAATTTATTATATAATATCTTAAATTTTATTAGATAAGATATGTAGACATCTATGTAGATGACGGATAATCTTGGTTATGCGACATGGGCCTTAAGGGGTAAGTGCATATTTTGAAATAATTTTTGATATAAATTTTAATAAGGTTAAGCAAGGTTAATTATTAAATAAAAAATTGAAGCTTCATAATACCCACTTATATGTACAGATGCCTATGTTCAATCATGTAATAACTTATCAGGATTATATACATAATTTTTAATTACATCTATAGCCTTTTCTTTATCTAAATGTATGATATCATCTATTACTTTATATATATTTTTCTCTAATGACGATCTATATTTAGCTACAATAATATTTCCATAACAAAGTCCCAAATCGTAAGGAACAAGTTTACTCTTATATTTATTTTTTTCTAATTCAGCTAATTCTTTAATATAGTCGATACATGTAGGTATATTAAAATATGCAGCTATATATCCTCTTTCATCCTTATGAAAACCTTTTGCTAAATAATAATCTATAAATTGAAAAACAGAAGCTCTCAATTCAAGATTATCATGATTATTTAAAATGGTAAGAAGATAGCCCCTATCTTTAATAGTAGGATCCTCGGCCAACTTATTTAAGATGATTTGATCAATAGCATGCCAACCTTCATGAGACATTGCCAAATGAATAAAGAATTCTTTTATAGTTTCTATTATATTCCTCTTCTTTATATATAATGGATATACGAACGTTGATTTATATGATTTATATGGTATATTTAAATATTCTATATGTTGTATATCAATAATAGATATTTCTATTTCTTTATAACCTAAAAATTTTAATTGACTATTTGTCAATCTTTCAATGGATTTTTTTGAAATAATAATTTGATTTTTAGATGGTGAATACTCTCCAGCAATTAAAGATTTACTTTCTAATATTTTTAATTTCGGTTCTGTAAATTTTATTTTATAGTTACTTTCTATATATTCTATTATATGAAATTTTCGTAGATTTTCAATAAACTTTTTAAACTCATCTTCTATAATTTTATCTAGTGAATTATTCATTACTATACAATAGTAACGTAAAATTTATAAACCTTTATCATTCTAAATAAATAATTAAAAAATATGTTTTATTGTCTTAAAGTTTTAATCTAGCCTAAATATTATTTATATAATAACATTAGAATTTTAGTTAATGTATTAATCATTTTGGTTGCATCTATATACTCATCTTCAGAGAAATATTTGAGTTTTTCTATTATATCTTTTATATTTAGTTTTGGTGATTGTTTATCTTTATTTAATAAATTTTCATAAGTATATATAAAATCATTTGCAAAACATGCTCCTAAAGTAGTAGGTCGTGGATTTTTTTCTTGTAGGTGTCTTTTACATATTTCTATATTTTGTTCCATAATTTTATATACCTCTGGATATTTATATAACTCGTTTTTATAGAAATATACTAAAAATTCAAAAATACAAGTTCTCCAATTACCTTGACCAATTATATCATGTCCAATTTCATGAATCACTATTGGATCAACAACAGCTTTTGCTATAACTTTTTCTATATCATTATCATTTTTATATATTGGGTATAGTATACTGTTGTGTGTTATAGTAAATAGATTACCAATAAAAATTTTATTTGGATTGTTTAATTCTCGATTTATAAATCCCTTTAATACATTTTTTATAATACTGATTTCTCTTGTTTTTGAAGCATATATTCCGCCAATTCCATATATATTTTCTAATAAATTACCATATATATCCTGTAATAAATTAAAAGACTCTGATAAATCTACTATTTTTAATTTTAGTCCTTCAATTTTTATACCAATTTTACTAAGATAGTTTATAGCTTCATCAAAACTATTTTTTATAAAAAGATTTAAACTGTACATATCCTCTGACATTATTGAGTAATAATTAAAATAAAATTTTATAAATTTTTAATATTTTATGTCTAAATTTTATAGATATAATAAAATTTATAATTTTAATTAATGTTTCCTTATATCAATTGAGCATTTATTCCTCCATTTTTTGTAATTTCATATTGTTTTTTATCAGATGTTACTAACTCAAAGTTCCTTGATTTAGCTAATGCAATGAACAAAGAGTCATAAATAGTTATTTTATTCCTATTAGCAATTTTAAATGCTTCAATTAAGTAGTCATCTTGGTTTACAATTATTATAGCTTCATTTTTTAATAGGTCATAAATTATTTTAATTGCAATGTCTTCTTTCATTTCTCCCATAAGAATCTTTTTCTATAAAACATTGGCAATTTCTTTTATTGATAAATCTAAAGTTATAACCTCTTCTTCTATTATTTGAGCTACCTTTTCCCAACCTTCTTCTTTAGAGAAAAATTTTACTAAGGAAGATGAATCAATGACTCTCACGGTCTTCTCTCACAGATTTTGTAGAGAAACCTTCTTCACTAGGTTTAATATCTTTTAATTCTTCAATCCATTTATTTACATACTCTTTAGCCTTGACCTTTATATAAAGTTCTTCTAAAAATTTTCTTACTTCTTGACTAATATCTATTCCATGTTTTTCTAATTCTTCTTTTATTTCTTCTTTTATCCTAACGCTAATGACTGTAGACATAATTGTTTATTAATTGTATACATTCATAAAATTTCTATGAAAGATTTACGTAAAAAATTAATAATCATGATAAATGTATGTTATCGTGTAATAAATCTTTTAATAATATTAATAATTTGGGTGCTATTATATTTGAAAACCAAGTTCTTTGTTCTAATATTTTCTAAAAAGGTTAAAATTTAAAATTAAATATTAGTATTATGGAATACTATGAAGAATTTTTAAGTAAAATAACAAAAGGCAGATATCCTGAAGTTTATGATAATTTAGATATAGAAAAAATGAAAAAAATTGTTCAAGAAAATATAGATTATCTACTAAAATTAAGGGGTGAAAAATCTATTGAAGAAATAATTAATAATGATAAGTTGATTGAATATTTTCAATGGTTAGTTAAGGAAAAAACTATTTTATATATTCCAAAAGAATTCTTAACTTATATTTATTTAATTAAAGAAAGATTCGGTGGAAAAATTTTAGAAGATTTGATAAGTATGTTAATAAAATATGAAGAAATATTTCAAATATCTACAACATTTATAATAAAAACTATTGGAAAAAATATAGAGAATTTGAACGATGAAAGAATAAATGTTTTATTAGAAATATTAGAATATTTAATAAAAGAGAAATATAAATTAAAGATTACTATTTATGAGGCTTTATCTGATAGTCTAAACTTAATTGTTGATAAAGATATAGATATTAAAATAGCAAAAGATTTTATAATAAAAGTTATTGGAAGTTTTAGTGGAAGACCATATATTATAATAGAATTAAAAGATAAAATTCCAAAGGAAAAATTTGTAAAATTATTAAATATATTTTCTTCCAATGGTTTATATTATAAAGTACAAAATGAAGACAATTTAAAATCATTTTTAAATCAAGTTACTAGAGATCCTTCAATTATTGATCTTATAAATAATGTAAACTTTGAAAAAATAGAAGCAAAAGATCTATTATTTATTTTAACAAAATACTTTGAAAATATATATTTTAATGAAAAAATAAATCAAGAAATAAAATTGGAAATATTTAATCAGTTAATAAATAAAGGAGGAAGAATTGTTAGATATATAATAATTCATACAAAGAACAAAAAGTATAATTTTATAGATTATGATAGATTATACAATGTTATAAATTTAATGGGAAAAGATTTATTTACAAAATATCCAAATATATTAAAATATTATCCTCAATTTGTTTCTTTTAGATTATATAGATTGATAAATTCTGAAAAAGATTTAGAATATTTGGAAAATGAATTAAATAAAAGAGATCCTTATGAACTTATAACTGATTCTAAAATATTGGAAGAAATATATAAAGGCATAATAAGTAAATATAGTTTAACTTTGGATTATCTGATAAGACTTTTAGACCATATAGTTAAAAAATATGGAAAGAAAAGAAGATTAATTACAAAAATATTAGATGCTATTGAAGAAACAAATAAATTTGATAAATCTAGTTATTTATCGACGATTCTTGCATATAGATTATTCCACATTAAAGATAATATAGGAAAAATTGGAGCTTGGTGCGATTATTTTTCACATGAAGGTACATATTATAAGTGGATTCTTATTAATTTTAAGAAAAAAGTAGAAAAGATGAGCGGATAGGCAATTTATATAAATATTTTATGATATTTTTAGCTTTTATTATAGATATATTATATCTTAATGCGTGATTGTTGTATCGTATTAAAAGATTATATTCAATTTAACTAAAAGATATAAATCAATAATAATAGTATCTATCAAACTTATTTATTTATTCTTTTTGTATTCATAATATTTAATTAAATTGTTATGATATCTTACTTTATTAGATAACATTATTGTGATAGTTTACTATTAATGATTTTTATAAATATTTTCGTTTTGAAATTATTTTTTTTTAGTTCCCCTTCAATATATGATCTTAAGACATCTTCTATGATCTTATTAATCTTTCCCGATATTTCTCTTATATCATCATTTTTATCTCTTTGTTCAAATATATAATATCCTATCAAATAAGCAAGGATTCTATCTTCTCTTGGAATTTTAGAAATTCCAGTTTTTTCTTTTAGTTGTTTAATTTGATCTAATTTTTCTTCTAAGAATTCTTTCCTATTTATAAATGGCTCTATTAAGTTAGAATCTTGCAATATATATATTGTTGCTAGTTCTGCTATAGTTTCAAGGTTTAAAATCCAATCTAAAATCGAATTTTTCTTTTTCTTATTATAGTATTCTTCATAACTAGGATCATGAGGTTTTATATACTTATCAACTACCTTATTTATTATAGATTCAATCTTTGGCCGAATATCATAATTGTCTTTATTTGTTGAATGAATATACTCATGTATAATTGTTGCAAGTGAAGGGTCGGATTTGGGAAATAAGTCATCTTTTATTATCATTATTCTTATTGGTTCGGGAGAAAAAGTATATGCTGTAGCAATATTTTGTGTATATAGATCTATAAAGTCTTCTAAAGATTTTGGATCCATTTGTAGTATTTTATCTAGGTAAATTTTTTCTTGTGGTATACCATCCTCAGAAATGCTTTTTAATATACCTTTAATATCTGCTGGTAGTTCAGGATAATGTTTATCAACACAGTATTCTAATCTAGCTTGTTGGTCTTGTATTTTATATCCATCAGTTAAAGCACATTTTACAATTTCTCTTAGTAGAGAGCGATCTATTATATATACTGTTGGATCTCTCTCTTTCTTTTCCTTAGCAAGTTCTAAGAATCCATCTAAAAGAGATCCCTTTATTATACTACCATTATATTTTCTTACTTCATCATTTACTAATTCTGACCATTTATATTCTTCATATAACTTACTCATACTACTATATTATAGTAGTAAAATTTTAAAAGTTTTTAAAATATTTTTTAGAGAATTAAATTTATAAAGACTACACTATAATCATCGTACATTACTTCTTTCTACTAATTTTAATGTAAAGGCCATCAATAATAGATAGCTTCTTAAATAAATTTTCTAGTAATTGAAAGAAGAATAAGTAATTTGTATAATAAAAAATGAAGATTTTAAAACTTATAAAATAAAAAATTTTTATGGATTTCCTTAAAAATAATTCAATAGACTTCTTTAAAGAAGGAGAAAGAAATTTAAATGAAGGAAAATATAATTTAGCCATGTTTCATTTAGAACAGGCATTACAATTAGGTTTAAAATATAAATTATATGAACTAACTGGAACATATGATAAAACACATGATATTATTATTTTATTATTAAATAAAGTTACTGAATTAATGAAAGATAATAAATTAAAAGAAATAATGGATATGGAATACATCACTTTAGATTTAATAAAACAAGTATATATTTCTTCAAGATATTTACCATTTACATATGATAAAAAATCTGCAGAAAAGGCTTATCGAGTAGTTAAAAATATATTAAATGTACTTGGAATACTTTAAAAATAAGTGGGAAGAAAGAATTAAAATATTAAAAAATGCAAGAGAATATGTTAAAAGAATTAAAGAAATTTGTATTAATGAAATAGATAAAAACTGTAGAGTGATATTATTTGGGTCAATTGTTAAGGGAAATTATAGAATCGATAGTGATATAGATGTATTAATAATATTACTAAATATTAAGGATAATTTTGAAAGAGCAGAAATTGCTGCGAAAATATATAAAAAATTAGGTATAGAAGATCCTATAGAATTACATATAATATCAGAAGAAGAATATAAAAATTGGTATTCAAAATTTATTGATAAATATGAAGAATATTAAGTTCTAAATTGAATTATTTAAAGTTTTTATTAATTTTTTACATACAAATTTCTCAATCTCAAAATTGGAAAATCTTTGTAACTTAAGATTTAATAATTCGAGTTTTTTAACTTAGTAGTCGGTATAAGAAATCTATAACATATTTTAAATTTACAATATTCTGTGTTCTCTTAGGTTATTATTTATTCATTAATAGTTATATAAAATTTTTCCATATTCTACTGGAAGAACTATTATTTTTAAGTTGACTTATAATAGATTAGAAAAAGATTAAAGTATATAATCCTTTCTTTTATTTTTATTATGTTTAAATGTCTAAAATATTAGAAAGGTATCTGACAAAATTTATTTTATGTAGAATCAACTTTATATAATAGAGAAGAAATAGAAAAACTTTTAAGGAAAATTGATAAAATCATAAAAGTGGGTGAAGCAATAAAGGCAATAAATCTTACTAAAGCTTTTGGTAAATTTGTAGCGGTTGATCATATAAATTTTGAAGTTAAAGAGGGAGAAATATTTGGTTTTCTAGGACCTAATGGTGCTGGAAAATCAACCACTATAAAAATGTTAACTACTATATTAAAACCTACTGAAGGAACTGCTATAGTTAATGGTTATGATATAATTAAAGAACCATCAAAAGTAAGAAACTCTATTGGAGTAGTACCTCAAGAATTCACTGCTGATGAAGATTTGACAGGATGGGAAAATATGATGTTAATGGCTGGGCTTTATGGTATAAAGAAAGATGTGGCTAAAGAAAGAGCTAAGGAATTATTAGATATGGTTGAACTAACTCAAGCAATGAATAGAAAAGTACAAACATATAGCGGAGGAATGAGAAGAAGATTAGAAATAGCAATGTCTTTAATTAGTAGACCAAAGATTTTATTCTTAGATGAACCAACTATAGGTTTAGATACCCAAACTAGAAGTGCAATTTGGAATTATATTATAAAACTTAAGAAAGAATATGGTATGACAATATTTGTTACTACACATTATTTAGAGGAAGCCGATCTTTATGCTGATAGAATAGCTATAATCGATCATGGTAAGATACTTGCTATAGGATCACCTAAAGAATTAAAGGAAAGTATAGGTGGTGATGTAATTACTTTAAATACCTCAAATGATGATGAAGCTATAAAGTTATTACAAAATCTTGATGGTATAATTGATATAAAGAAAGTTGATAACATGTTAAGGATAAAAGTAAAGGATGGAGAAGAAATGGCTCCCAAAATTCTTGAAAGATTAATAAAAAGTGGTGTAAAAGTATTAAAGATGTCAATAACAGAACCTACAATGGATGAAGTTTATATGGAATATACAGGTAGAAAAATGAGAGATGAAGAGGCTGATTCTAAAGAAATATTTGCAATGAGAAGAACTTTGAGAAGAGCTAGAGAATAAAGATGGTTACAGAAATAAAAAAGAAAGAAGAAGAAGATATAGATAGATCTTCCTTTCATGGTTTATGGACTTTAACAAACAGAGAGTTAAAGAAATGGTACAAAGCCCCAGTAATCCTTTTATTATCTATTATACAACCAATATTTTGGATAGCACTTTTTGGGAAAGCAATGAACTTACAGGCTCTTTTCTCAGGTACAACTCTTTCAATACCTGGATTGAATATACCAAAAGATATAATTGATCAAATTGGGCAAGAAATATTAAAACAAACTTTTGGAACAACAGATTATTTTTCTTACCTGGCTGCTGGAATGTTATCTTTTATAGTTTTGTTTACTTCAATGCAAAGTGGTATGTCAATGGTATGGGATAGAAGATTGGGAGTATTGGATAGACTTTTAACGACTCCAGTATCAAGGAGTAACATAATTATAAGTAAAGTATTATCTTCAGTAATTAGATCTTTGGTACAAGCTACCATTGTTTTAATTGTTGCAGTATTATTGGGAATGTCCTTTTATCCTGGAATAAATATATTTGACTTTCTTGGAGCTTATGCTGCTCTATTTTTAATGTCCTTTGGACTATCTTCCCTATTTTTGATGATAGCTATTAGAGCAAGTTCATGGCAGTCACAAATGGCAGTTATGAATTTATTGAATTTACCATTACTATTTACTAGCAATGCATTTTATCCTATAAATTCAATGCCTTCCTGGTTAAAACCAATTGCTGAAATAAATCCATTAACTTATTCAAATGCAATAATAAGGGGAATGCTACTTGGTATACAAACAAACTTAGCAATAGATTTTATATATCTTATAGTATTTGCTATAGTTCTCTCTATAGTTGGTATAATTTTATCATGGAAGTATATTAGTTCTTAAAAATTATTTTTTCCCTTTTTTAATATTTATTGGGTTGAAAGGAAGATAAGAATTTGAAATGATTTAAAAAATTTTGATTATTCAGAACTCCACCTTTCTATTATTTCTTTGTTGTCTAGAACTAACATTAATTTACTCATATTGGCTAAAGATCTTTCATGAGCTTGCTTATCAGATGAAGATACAGCTTCTCTAGCTATTACTGGTAAAAATCCTAAAGCTTGGGCATGTCTTGCCGATGTCTCTATTCCAATATCTGTAGCAATTCCTGTGAAAATAATTACATTGATACCAGCATTTCTCAACATAAGCTCAAAGTTAGTCCCTACAAATATAGAAGCCGTGTTTTTATTTAATATTATATCACTTTCTTTGGGATATATTTCTTTGACTATATCGCCTGGATCAAATCTCCTTTTTAAGTATGGAGGCTGAAACCTTTCTGGTAATGGTGTTATCTTTGTGTAAACTATTGGAATATTATATTGCCTGGCAGAATTTATTAATTCTTTGAGTTTAGTAAGAAATTCATCTTTATTAAATATTGAATTAACTAGAGCTTCCTGTACATCCCATACTACAAGAACAGAGTTTTTCTTATTTATTAACTTTTTCATTTCATCTTTATTATACCATTCCATAAACTAAATATTGATTTATAAGTTAAAAAATTATCATCAAATAAAATCAGAAATAGAATCTTATTTAATATTTTTTAAAAATGCTTTTAGTCCGGCAATGTTTTTACTATGATATGGATCTACATTATTCCTTTCTGCCAATTTTAATGTAAAAGTTCTTAATGATAATGTGCCTAAAATTAGTTCTTCCATTAAATTTCTATATCTTAAATCAAATAAAAGAACATTATTTCCATACATTTCCAATAAATCTTTCATATAATTAATTCTATATTCAATTCTTTCATAATAATTAAATTTCAATAAAATAAAATCTATATTTAATTTTGATATACCTTCTAAATCATGATGATTATATTCTGAAATTATTCCATATTCAGAGAACCATTTTGCATCTTCATTTAAATGCATCTTTAATGCTAGAGCAACAGGTTCATGTTTGACATCAGTATAAATCATTATTGGATTTTTTATATCATTTACAAATATTGATAAATCTTTTAATCTTTCTCTATAATTTTTTAATATTTCCAATAGTTCATAATATTTTTTCTTATCTAGTATTGATAAAATTATTCCTAAAATTACTGGAAATGTGTATCTTGTTGCTGGATAATTATTATCAATTTTTATGTAATATAAATTTTTTTCTTTAGCTATTTTTTCCATCTCTCCTCCAGAAGAAATTGCTATAATTTTATTTCCATTATTTATTGCTTCGTTCATACAGTTTAGTGTTTCTTCAGTATCTCCAGAATATGATATAAATATTGTTAACCAATCCTTATCAATAAATTTTGGTAAAAAATAATCTTTACAAACAACTATTTCTCTATCATTTAATATTTGTTTTGAATAATCTCCATAAATTCCAGACCCTCCCATTCCAGATATTAATACCTTTTTATAATCTAATTCTTCAAGATTTTCATATTTTTTAATTATTGAATAATAATCTAAATAAAATGGGTCATACATAAAATAGAGAAATATTTTAAATGTTATAAATTTATCCTCCAGAAACAGAATCCAATATTTTTATATAATCTCCATCATTTATTATATCATCCTCTGTTACAATTTCTCCATTTTTTACAACAATAAATCTTGAAGGATCTAAATTTAACATATTTAATAAATCTCTTACATTATTTCCATTAAATTCAATATTATTTTCAGTATAATATCTTTCAATAAATACTCTTATTTTTTTCATTAATATTTTTTAAGTTTTATTCTTAAAAAATTTTAATGAAAAAAGAAGATATAATAACATTTATTGTAATTACAGTAATATTTTTTGTAATATTTTATATAGCTTTTTATAAATTGTTTGGTAAAAATATAAGTAGTTCAGAAAATATGCCAATAAATATAACATTTTATCCAAATCCATACCAATATAATACAAATTATATAAATAATACTCTATATTTAAATATAACTGATTATCAATTGCCATATATAAATACTTCTAATTTTATATTAAATATAACTGGGAATATATATAATTTAATATGTGAAAATGAAATAATATATTCTAATCAATCAGTATTATGCTATGTAAAAAATATAATTATTGAAAATGATACATTGATTCAATTATTATATACATTTGATAATGTTTTATACGATATAGAATATAATATATCAACTTAAAGTTATAAATAGTAATTTTTAAAAAATTTAATATGCCGCGGTGCCCGAGTGGCCCAAGGGGATGGATTGCTAATCCATTCCCCGAAAGGGGACGTGGGTTCAAATCCCACCCGCGGCGTTTATTTTTATAAAATTATAATTATTACTACAATTATGTATGGTTATTATATAGTAACAACATTAGATAATTTAATAGAAAGCGTAAAAATAAAAATGAATAATCCTAATTATGATAGTTTATATCAAAAGAAATTAGAAGATTTTTTAAAAAATAATATAAAAAAGAAATATGAAAATATACCTGTATTAGCTACAGTTTTTCTTATTGAAAAATACAATAAAAAAGGAAGTAATATATTTGAAGAATATCATTGGAATTATAAGAATAAAGAATTTGCAAGTCTTTTTGAAAAAATTTTAAGATTAACAACAAAATCTAAGAGATATTATTTAATATCAATTGAATACTATAATAGATATCCTATATTAATAGCTGGAGAGCCTGATGGATTAAGTTTTGAAGGTAATATGAATAATAAAGCAAAGATTTTTGAAGTAAAATCTTTTAATCTTACTGGCTTTATCCAGTATGTAAAAGAATTAAAGGATTATGTTTTAATTAAAAAAGTTCTTGATAAAATAAAAATAAATTCAAGTCAATTAATGTTATATCAATATTTATTAGAGAGGACACAAAAATTTGGCTTAATTGGAGAGATAGATAAAATTAATCTTTATGGAAAAATTTATTTTTATTCTGAGTATATAGAATATCTTCGTTGGGCGAGAAAAATAATAGAACAGAATTTTAATATAATTAAAAGATATGCAATAAAATATAATGCTTATAATTTAAGTTTAAAAGATGAAGAAACTATAAATATAAACAATAAAAATATATATTACTTTGAAATTGATTTAAGAATAAAATATAATAAAAAAACAGTAGAAAATTATCTAAAAAATCTAAATGAACTAATTAAATATTTAAAGTAAGTGTATAATAGAAATTTATAAAGATTTCCTATATTTTGAATAAAATGAATAAAAGAATTATATTATATTACTTAATTGCATTATCTATAGTATTATTAGGATTTCTATTAATTTTATTATATAGTGAAAGATTTAATTTTTTATATAGTAATGAATATTCAGTATACATTCCAGCAGTTCTAAATCAATCAAATAATTTATCTGGAGAAGTTACACAGTTTTTCTTAAGAATATCTCCAGGTTCTGGAAGAGTGTATGTAAGTATTCCTCCAATACCATATGAAGATTATGATTTATCATATTTATTTGCAAAAGATGCTGCATGTAATATATATCCAAATATATGTAATAATTATGATTACTATTTTAGTTCAAATGATGTATTGTTTGCAGAAGGATTTTCAGGTACTGCTGGATTAACATTACTTATTTTAGAAGCTCTATCTAATAAAACTGCAATAGTTAATTATCCAGTTACAGGTTTTATGTTACCAAATGGAATAATAGCACCAGTTGAAGGTATTAGATATAAATTAAATGCAACTTTACAATATTTCCCATATATGGTAGCTCCATATTATAATAATTCTAAAATAATTCCTGTATATACAATACTTAATTTAGAAGAAATATATTTTGGAGAACAATTTAATAATACATATAATGTTCCTCAAGATTATATAGATGTTATGAAAAATATAACATATGAAATATGTAGTGGAATAAATAATAGTACTGTAAATTATTATATTTCTTTAGGAGATTATTATACAGCAGCAAGTTTATGTTTTGAACAAAAAGTTACTAATCCAGAATTTTATCCAAATATAACTGAAGAAGAATTAGAACAAGATATAAATGATTTTTATAATTATATAAATAATTATAAATGTTTTGGAAATTATGAATGTGAAGAAATAAAATACCAAGTTATATCAAGATTAGAAGATGCTAATGAAACTTTGGATAATTTACAAGAATCATATTGGAGATATTATTCTGCAATTGGTTGGGCTCAATTTTTGCCAATAACAGATAATATATATAAAGAAAATGAATGTTCATTAATAGATCAACAATATACACTAATGCAATATTTATATCAATATCAATTACCATTAAATTTATCTTGTTTTGAAAAAATGGACTATTTATCCAATTTATATTTCTTCTATATAGCAAATAGTACAAATTATGTTAGTAATGATACTATAGAAGCAATAGAACAGTTAGATTATTATTACTATAATAAATATGGATTTTCTATAACTTCCTATAATTATTTACAATTTGGAAAAGATTTAATAAATATGGGTCATATAAATTCAGGATTGTATTATTTAATATTATCAACAGAATATGCAATATGAAATTGAAGTTGGAGAAAGGGTAAAAAGAGAGATAAGAAAGGGAAGGCAGGTTTTTTCTGTAAATTGGATTAAAAAAATTGAGGCTGAACCTGGCGAATTAGTTAAATTAAAATATAATAATAATTTTTTAGCTTGGGGAATAATAAATCCAAAAGATCAATATCATTATATTAGAATATTTTCATATAATGAAGATATAGATATATATAATGAGATAAAAGAAAAAATAAAGAAAGCAAAAGAATATAGAGAAAAAACGATAAATTATAAAGATCATTATAGATTGATATATTCTGAATCTGATTTTTTATCAGGTTTAATTATAGATAAATATAATGATATTTTTGTAATACAAAATTCAAATGCTTTTTTTGACAAAAATATTAATCTAATTAGGGATGCATTAATAGATATATATGGAAAAGATATTACAATTTATGAAAAAAGTATTGGAAAACAAAGAGAAAGATCGTATTTAAAACCTATAGAGAGGTTTATTTATGGAAATAAATATGAAACTAAAATAGAAGAGGTAAATAAAAAATTCTATATAAATATATTAAAGGGACAAAAGACTGGATGGTTTTTAGATCAAAGAGAAAATAGAAAGATTGTTAGCCAATTATATGGAGATAGAGTTTTGGATGTATTTGCATATTCAGGATCTTTTGGTATAATTATTAATGGAGAAGAAAAATATTTTATTGAAAAAAATAAAGAGTCAATTGGTATGTTATATAAAAATTTGAAATTAAATAATATAGAAAATTATAATGTAATAAATGGTAATGCATATAAAATATTAAAACAATTTTATTTAGAAAAAAGAAAATTTGATATAATTATATTGGATCCTCCAGATCTATTAGCAGAAAATTATGAAAAAGGAATTAGGAGTTTTATATTAATAAATTCTATTGCCTTAGATTTAATTGATGAAGGATATTTAATAACATTTTCATGTTCTCAAGATTTAAATGAAAGAAAATTTTATTCATTAATTAGAACATTAATAAGAAGAAAAAATAAGAAATTTGAAATATTATACAAATTTAATCAAGCTTTAGATCATAAGGTTATATTTCCGCATAAAGAATTATCTTATCTTAAAGGATTTTTAATAGAAATTAAAAAATAATTATTTATTTTCTACTATTTGTTGGATTTTTTGTCTAACTTGATTTATTTTTGTTATTCTCCTTATTTCAACATTACTAACAGGAAATATTTTATTTAATGTTGGCTTTATTTCATTTTGTAAATCATAATTTATCACCTTTTCAATTAGTTCATAATATTTTAATGAAGAAACTTTTTCTTCTAAATATTTTCTATATACTTTTCTTATTTCAGTTCTTTGTGATCTATGTGCTTTAAATCTTGTAATAACTAATGGTTTTATTCTTACATCATATCCATCATTTGTTTTTACTATAAATGAATCTTCTATCTTTGATGTTCCTTTCCTAGTTATTCTTCTTATATATGATGGATATAACATTATCTCTTTTACTTCTGTATAAGCTTTTAGTCCCGATATTTTATTTATCTGAAATATAACCTTATAGTTCTGATATTTAAAATTATTCAATACAAATGCGAGATTTAAATCTACTGTCCTTCCTATAACATTTTCAATATTATCTTTATTTACTGGTGTTTCTCCAATTTTATTTTCATTAAATATTTCTACAGGTGCATATATATCTATCCATACTTTTTTACTCCAATCAGCATACTTTTTATTATATGCCATTTAATAAAATCATAAAAAATAATTTTAAAAGTATTTTTATATTTAAATTTACTTTATGAATGAAAATAATACAGAATTCTTTAAAGAGATAGAGAAAAAATGGCAAAAGATATGGGATGAAAAACATATATATTATTCAGATCCCGATAAAGAAAAACAAAAGTTTTTTGTTACATTTCCATATCCATATGTAAGTGGATTTCTTCATATTGGTACTGCCTTATCTTTAACTAGAGTAGATATTATTGCTAGATATAAAAGATTAAAAGGTTATAATGTATTATTTCCTCAAGGTTTTCATCTAACCGGATCTCCAATTGTTGCAAAATCATGGAGATTAAGAAATGGAGATGAAAAAATTATAAAGGAATTAAAAGATGAAGGAATTTCTGATGAAGATATAGAAAAATTAAAAGATCCAGCAGGATGGGCTTTATACTTTGTAGAAAAAGCTGAGGAAGATATAAAAAATTTGGGATGTTCAATAGATTGGAGAAGGAAATTTTATACAACATATTTACATCCATGGTATAATAAATTTATAGAATGGCAATATAGAAAATTGAAAGAAAAGGGTTTAGTTATAACTGGAAAGCATCCTGTAGTATATGATCCAGTTGCAAATATACCTGTTGGAGACCATGACAGGCCAGATGAATATGCTGGAATAGGTCCTACAGAAGGTTATATAATTTTATTCAGATTAAAAGATGAGGATATAATATTACCAGCATTTACATTAAGACCAGAAACATTATATGGTGTAACTAATATATGGATAAATCCAAATGGAAAATATTCAATATATTTAGATAAAGAAAGTGGTAATAAATATATATTACCCGATACAATAATTGTTGAAGAATTTAATGCACAAGGATATAAATTAGAGAAAATTAAAGATATTGATGTTAAAGAATTGATTGGAAAAGAATGTATAAATCCATTAACAAGTGAAGAAGTACCAATATTGCCTGCAGAATTTGTTGATATAAAAACTGGAACTGGTATTGTTATGAGTGTTCCTTCCCACGCTCCATATGATTATATTGGATTAAGAGATTTATTAAATACAGAATATAAAGAAATAGCAAAGAAATGTTTAGATAGTATGAAAGTTTTATTTAATGTTCCTGGATATAATATACCAGCAAAAGAAATTGTTGAAAAAATGAAAATAAATAATCAAAAAGATGTAAAAAAATTGGAAGATGCAACAAAAGAAATATATTCTTTAGAATATTATAATGGAATATTAACAGATATTTTTGGAAAATATAGTGGTATGAAAATATATGAGGCAAAGGATAATATTGCTAAAGATTTTATAGAGAAAAATATAGCAAAAATACATTATACATTAAAACCAAGATTTGAATCTAGGTATGGTAATCCATGTATTGTAAAAATTATAGATAATCAATGGTTCTTAAAATATTCAGATCCTGAGTGGAAAAAACTTGCTCATGAATGTGTAGATAATATGAACTTTTATCCAGATTATGTAAAACAAGATTTTCATCAAAAAATAGATTGGTTAAAGGATTGGGCATGTGCACATAATAAAGATGAATTGGGAACACCTTTACCTTGGGATAAATCTTGGGTTATAGAATCATTATCAGATTCTACAATATATATGGCATTTTATACAATTGCTCATCTAATAAAAAATATAGATCCAGATAAAATTGAAGATGATTTATTTGATTATATATTTTTGAATAAAGGAAATGAAGAAGAAATAATAAGAAAATATGGAGATATTGTAAAGAAGATGAAAGAAGAATTTGAATATTGGTATCCTGTCGATTTGAGAAGTTCTGGAAAAGATTTAATTCCAAATCATTTATCATTCTTCATATTTCATCATGTTGCAATATTTGATAAAAAATATTGGCCAAGAGGTATTGCTATAAATGGATATGCTGTAGATGCATTGGGAAGAAAGATGTCAAAATCTTTGGGAAATTATATATCATTAAGAGATGCTTTAAGAAAATATTCTGCAGATATATTAAGATTTATTATTGCAATGTCAGCAAATTCATCTTATGATGATGCAAAGATAGATTTAGAAAAATCAGAATTCGTAATGAAATATTTAATATCATTTTATAATTATTCAATAGAAAATTATAATAAATATAAGGAATATGAAAAAAGTTATATAGATCTATGGTTTGAAAATAAATTAAATAAATTAGCAAAAGAAATTGAAGATGAATACGAGAAATTAAATTATATGAATGTAATTAATAAGATATTTGAATTGGATAATTCTTTTGAATGGTATTTAAAGAGAGCTTCTGGTAAGATAAATGGAAAAGTTATAAATAAATATATTGAATATAAGGCAATATTTTTATATCCAATTGTTCCCCATATTATTTCTGAAATATTTGAAAAAATTAATCTAGATCCTTTTAATATAAAATATCCAGAAAATTTAAGTTATACTGATGAATATGAAAAATATGAAAAATATATAAAATCTGTAAGAGATGATTTAATAAAATTAAAAATATTAATGAATAATAAAAAATTTAATAAAATAAAAATAATAATTGCAAGTAAGGAAAAATATGAATTATTTAATAAATTGAAAAATAATAAAAACAAGATTGATGAATTTTTAAATGAGTATCCAAACTATAGAGATATATTATTGTTTGTAAAGAGAAATATATACATACTTGACGAATTTCTGGATAGAGAAAAAGAATATGAACTATTAAATTCTTCTATTGATTTATTTAAATCTGAATTAAATGTTAAAGATATAATTATAGAATATGAAGAAGAATCAAAAGAATCTAAAAAAAATAGGGCAATGCCATATAAACCAGCTATCATATTTTTAGAATAATAAGATTTATATTTTATGACTTATTAATTATATTATATGGTAATAAGTTTATTTAAGAAAAAGAATAAGAATGAAGAGGACTTTTATGGAGATCTAGATAATCTAAAAAACCAACTTGGAGGAATTGGTAGTATGTCAACAGATATGGGCAATAATTATAATATTCCAGGAACTGGCCAGAATCCTTATGATTATAACAACAACCCGGGTAGTTTTAGTATATTAGGAAAACAAAATCAACAACCAACGTTTGGATCTCAAGGATTTAGTCAACAACAATTTGCAGGAATGAGCCAACAAAATATGGGTGGAGTTCAAAATATTAATAGCCAACAATCTGGAGGATTTGGGAATCAACAACCAACGTTTGGATCTCAAGGATTTAGTCAACAACAACCTTTAGAGGAAAATAAACCATTATTGAAGGAAAAAGTTAAAGAAAGTGTTCATAAAAAACATTTAAAAGAGGAAAAACCATTAGAAGTAAGAAAAGAATTATTAATAAAGATAGAAGATTATAAAAGAGTTAGGGAACTATTACAACAATTAAAGGAAAAGATGTCTGAAGTAGAAAAAATAATTAATGAATTAAAGGAAGATGAAAATAAGAGACTAGAAAGTATAAAAGGATTAAAAGAAAAATTGGAAGAATCAAAAAGTAATATAAATAGTGTGTTGGATATATTTAGATAGAATGGAGAGCGCCGGTAGTCTAGTGGTAGGACGTAGGCCTGCCTAGCCTATGACCCGGGTTCGAATCCCGGCCGGCGCATAAAATGGTTCATACAATGTCCTCAGATAATTTATATGTAAAAATAAAATCTGAGAAAGATATATTGGAAATAGTTAAGAAAATAAAAAGAAATATATATTTGCAACTATATGATGTATTGCGTGATATAAAGGATCATGAAATTAAGAGTCAGAGATTAGATAAATTATTAGAAAATGTAAAATCTATAAAGGATATAATAGACGAACTATTAAATTCATTACCAGAAACAAAAGATATAGAAGAATTATATAAAGAAATTAATTATGAAAAATTAGATAAAGTAGAAATTAAAGAAAAAAAGAAAGTAAGAAAGAAACCAAAAGTTGAGGTAATAAAAGAAGAAAATAAGGAAGATAATAATCAAATTAGAAAAGAACTAGATGATATATCTTCAGAATTAGAAGAATTAAAAGAAGAATTGAAAAAGTTAATTGAGTCTTAATATATTTCCAGTTTTTTCATCATATTTATAAATAATTCTCTTCCCCTTTAATTTTAATTCTATTTTATCTTTATATATATATATTTCATCAAAGTCGTCCAATATATAAATATTTTCATTTTTTTCTTCAATATCTTTCCTTATATTTTCCATTTCTTCTTCATATCTTTGGCTAAAATGTGTTAATAATAATATCTTGCTATTACTTCTATTAAACATCTCTCTAACTTCTAAAAAATCCATATGCATATTTTTCTTTGCCAGATCTGGTTGGAAGAAATATGTAGATTCAGATATTAATATTGTACTATCTTTTGCAAAATCAATCAATTTATCAAAAAATATTGTATCAGTAATATATGTAATTTTAATTCCCCTCTTTATATATCCTACATCTTTATAAGATATTGTTTTGCCATTTATTTTTATTTCTTTTCCTTCTTTTAATTTTTTAATTAATTCTTTATCTTTTATATTATATTTATTTATAAGATCTTTATCTAGTTTAATATAATTTTTTTCTATAATATAATATGAATAAGATATTATGGAATGTTTTGTTTTTATTCCATATATTTGGAAATCTTCTTCATCAACTATTAAACCCTCTCTTGCTTCTATTATATTTATATCAAAGTTTATTGGAATAATAAAATCTTCAATTATTCTTTTTAAATTTTCTATATTTTCTTTTGGAATTATTATATTTAATTTTTTATTATAATTCATGCTAGATAAACTTTGAAAAATACCTGGTAATCCTAGAACATGATCTCCATGCCAATGTGTAATTAATATATAATCTATATCTGTTGGTGAGATTTTCATTATTCTTAATTGTCTTTGTATATTTTCTCCGCAATCTAGTAAAATTCCTTTCTTATTAAATTTTATAAATATTCCAGGATGATTTCTACTTTTAGTAGGCATTGATGATGTAGTTCCTAATATTGTTATTTTTTTCATCATTAAACCTTCCAATTCATCTTTGGAGCCCTTTCAAATATTCCATAATATATTATATCATATATTATGATAATTTCATATAATGGTATATATAATATTGAAAACAATATAAATGGAAGAAAATTATAAAACTTTCTCCTTTTTATTGAAAGTAATAAGTATATATAAGAAGATGTTGTTATTATATATAATAAAGTTAGGTATAGAATGTAAAATACTTTGAAAATAGATGTGGGATTTAATATTATTAAGTATATAAAACTAATATTTTTAGATAGATTTTCATATATATTTATAGCAACCTGATATAAGAAAGAGGCTGGTAAGTAAATATATATATAAGTCCATATTATGTATGGTAAATATAAAATTAGAAGTATCAATATAGAGGTTAACATATTGCGAATAAATAAATCTACTATATAATCTAGATGATTTAGTATTACTTCTATTACTCCAAAACCCCATCTTTTCCTTTGATCAATCCATTGCCTTAAACCTTTTAATGGTTCAATTAGTAATTTTACATTTTTTGACATATGATATTTATATCCTTTTTTTCCAGCTTTTATAGCAAAGTCTACATCTTCTACATATACTTTAGAATACCCCCCCACATCATTCCATACATTTTTTTTAGTTGCAAATCCACTACCATTTAAGAATAAGGGTCTTTTTGTTTTATTTAATATTGGATCAATAATATCAAAATATGAAGAAAATTCTATGAACATAAGATAACCAAGCCAGCCTTTTTTAATTATTTCTTTATAGAATTCTACCATATCATATTCTTTTAATTCATTAATAATCCCTTTTATATTGATATAATCGATAATAACATCTGAATCAAAGAAAAATAAAATTTCTCCAGAAGATATTTTTACTGCATCATTAGTTGCAGAAACTTTTCCCCTTCTTTCTTTTGATATAATCAATGTTATATTTTTATATTTATTTTTTAGTTCTATTAATTTATTTAAGAAATCGTCTTCTGGAGAGTCTATTGATATTATTATTTCTTTTAGATCATTTGGATAGGGATCTTCTAATATTTTTTGAATATTATTTTTTAAATATTTACTTTTTTTATAAATAGGAAATATAATTGATATTTTAGGAAGATCCATAAAAATTATATTTAATATTAATATTATTAAAAATAGTGATGAAGGTCAGAGTTAGCTGATAGATGATGAAATTCAGATACCTCTGACATTTTCTATCCTTTCTATTATTGAATATATAAAGAAGAAATATAATGAAACTATCGCAAATACTGATATATCAATTAAAGATGGTATGATAAATTGAATAATTCTTCTTAAATATCCAATTAAAAATATGGATGTTATAAATGTAGATAGAAATATTGATATATAATATTCCTTTGTTTTTGTTATATTTAATGAAAATAATTTTTCATAATGTATATATAATATTCCCTGTGTTGCTATTAAGAATAATATTATTATATAGCTATTATCATTTGTAGCTAAAGCAACAATTGTAGAAGTAAGTCCAATAAATATCATATTTCTTATTATTTCTAATTTTGTAGATCTATCAAATATTTTAACCTTCATTTTTTTTAACATTTTCTTATCTTTAACATCTGATGAACCCATGTATAATGAATTAATTGTTTCAATTACTAAATTTAATAATAATAATTGTAAAGCTTGTAGAAATATCTGATTATATATAAAAAATCCAATTGAAATAAATAAAAATATTCCTAATAATTCTGATAACATTACTAAAATATATACTTTTAGATTGTATATAATTCTTTTTCCTTCCATAATTAGTTTTGTTATATTATTTATTCCCTTATCCATTAATATAACATTTGCAGAGTCCTTTGCTATGTCCGTTGCATTATAAAATGAAATACCTACATTTGATATCTTCAATGCTATAGCATCATTTGTACCATCCCCAACAAATAATATTCTATGATCTTTATCTTTTAATGTTTTTACTATTCTATATTTATCTAAAGGATCTGCATTTACTATAACATGATAATCCTTTAATATATCGTATAAATAATTTTCATTTAATTTTTTTATTTCATTTGCATCTATTATTTTATAATTTAAGTTTAATAATTTCAATATTCCTAAGGTATGATCTTTATTATCTCCAGTTACTATATATATATTTATACCAAGATCTTCCAATTCTTTTATATATTTTAAAACCCCCTTCCTTATTTTATCCTTTATAAATAATAATCCTAGGAATGTTATATCTTTTTCTGGTTCTTCATTTTCTTCTATTTCTTTAATACCAATTGCCAATATTCTATAACTTCTTTTTCCATATTCTTTTTCAATTTTTTCAATTTTTTCTCTATATTTATCTATTCTAAGTATTTTATTGTTTATTATTATATATTTTGAAATAGATAGAAGGGAAGATGGAGATCCTTTTATTATTGCAAATTTCTTATCATTATATTTTACTATTACAGAAGATCTCTTTCTATATGGATCAAAATAATTTACAGAATATCTTTCTAAAAATTTAGAAATCTTAAAATATTTTGTCAATCTATATATTGATAAATTTATAGGATCTCCAACATTTTTTTCTATATCTATTGTTAAATAATCCTCTATTGAATTATATAAAAATATTAAAAATTCTTTTACCTCATCTATATTTATTATTTTTTTATTATAAATTATTTCTGCCTTATCTTTATAATATTTTACATTGTAAAATTTACCATTATAGAAAAATTTATTTATAACTAATTCATTATATGTAATTGTACCTGTTTTATCTAAAATAACTGTATCTATATTGCTAATATCTTCTAATATATTTGGATCTTTTACATATATATTATCTCTTTCTAATTTTTGACTGCTTATTGTATATATTAATACTAATGCTGCAGGCAATCCCTCAGGTATTACAACAATAGCTAAAGCTATTACAAATATTATTAGCTGGTATAAATTTAGTATATTTTTTATTAATAATATTACAAAAGATATAATTACAATTATTGATATAATTATTATCATATAATATGAAAATTTATCTAATTCTTCTTGTAATAGAGATTTATTCCTTCTTTGTTTACTTATATTTTTATATATACTTCCATAATATGTATTGTTTCCAGTTTCAACTACAACACCAATTGCAATTCCTTTTATTATATAACTATTCTGGAATATCATGTTTTTTCTTTCTTTTACTGGAATATCCTTTGGTAATATTGTATTATATTTTCTTACAGGTTCTGATTCACCAGTTAAAGAGCTTTCATCAACTTCTAAATCAATTGAATCTATTATCCTTATATCTGCAGGAGCTCTCTGTCCGTATTTTAATATAATAATATCTCCTGGAACAATTTTTGATGATTTTACATATTTATATTTTCCATTTCTAATAACTAAAACATTACTTTCTATATTTTCTTCTAGAGATTTTATTATTTTTTCAGATTTCTTATCATGTAAATAATCTGATATTATATATAATATTAAAAATAATGTTATTGCAGATCCTTCAGTAATACCACCAAAAATAATGGATAATATATCTGCAACAAGAAATAATAATAAGAAAGGATTTTTTAAATATTCTATTACAATTTCTATAAAATTCTTTTTTTCTAATATTATTTTATTTTCTCCATATATTTTTAATCTTCTTTCGGCTTCATAATCATCTAAACCCTTATTTGATGTATTTAACTTTTTTAATACCTCTTCAATAGGTAAAGAATGCCACATTATAAATTCTTATAAATTTATGAATTTTATAAATTAAAATTATAAAATGTTAGTTATAAATTTGAAATCTTATATAGAAACAATTGGAAAAAGAGGATTAGAATTATTAGAAGCTGCTGAAAAGGTTGCTGAAGAATATAGTATTGATATAGGAATTGCTCCACAATTTACTGATATATATTTACTGTCAAAAAATGCAAAGAAAGTAAAAATATTTGCACAACATATAGATCCTATTGAACCAGGTGCTCATACAGGATATATATTACCTGAAGCTGTGAAAGAAGCTGGTGCTGTTGGAACTTTAATAAATCATTCAGAAAAACCAATGAAAATTATTGATATAGAAAAGGCAATAAATATAGCAAAAAGATTGGGTTTGATTACAATAGTATGTGCAAATGATGAAACTGTAGGAGCTGCAGTTGCAAAATTAAATCCAGATTATGTTGCTGTAGAACCACCAGAATTAATAGGAACAGGAATTTCTGTATCAACTGCTAAACCAGAAATAGTAATAAATTCTGTTAAAATGATTAAAGAAGTCAATCCAAATGTTAAAGTATTGGTTGGGGCTGGTATAAGTAATAAAGAAGATGTAAAGAAAGCATTGGAATATGGGGCTGAAGGTGTTTTATTATCATCCGCAGTTACAAAGGCTAATAATTTTTATGAAAAAATAAAAGAATTGGCAGAAGGTTTTATAAGATAATTTTTAAATATATTTTAATTTTGACCATGCCAAAATTAAGAAGTTTTTAGAAAAAGTATTATAATATAGAATATATTGATAGAAGAGAAATTATAGCAATTAAAGGACTAAGACAGTCTGGAGAGGAAACAATATTAAAAAATAGCTATTTATAGTTAAAAAATAATAAATAATTCTTTATTAAGATATCAAATAAAAATATTCTTATTTATTCTTATTTTGTCATTTATAATACAAAAAACTATAATATATCAAACTTATACATTAAAATACGTCATCTTGATAAAATATACTTCTAATTTTTCCGACGATTTTTCCAAATGCCTTAGATAATGATTCAGTTAATTTACCCATATAGTAGCTTCTAAGTCCCAGAAGACTTTTATAAAATTGTTCTCTATTTTTTATTGGATCTTCTAATAGATTTTCTATCATATTCGTGAGATAGTTAGACTCTTTTTGAAGTATATCGTCGTAATCTTTAAGAGAATACTTTTCTTTATTCTCTGATTCCTTTTCCTTAAGCGCTTTTCTTAGAAAACCTTCATAAATTGTATAAAATGTATATATACTTAGTAGATCAATTGTAAACTTTATTATATGATAGACTTTTTCGTTGTAATCAGGGTCTTTGGGATCTAATTTTTTTGCATATTCACTAATACCTTTTATTATACCAGCCATAAAGTAATTATCGAACATATGATATATAATTTTATCTACGTAATATCCAAATTTCCCATACTTTTTGTTTACTCCAAGTTCTGACTCTATATAATTAAATAAAGTATCATTATTAGATATTGTCCATTCCTTCATAAATCTAAGTAAAGAATCTAAGTCTTTTGATGATACATCCGGAGCTTTTTGGTTTAATATATTCTTAGCTTCTTCTATTGTTTGCTGAAGATACTTGTCGCTATTTTTTATAATTTCTTTAGGATCATATTCGCCTTCCATGATATATTAATTATTAGGAAAATTTTTAAATATATCGTTATTATCTATTATAAAATAGTAGTTACAGTATTATGAAAATCATATTATTTACTCAACCTCTCAGGATAATGAAATTCTATATAAGATTTCAGAAAATCCAAAAGATTTTATAAAAAATATATAACAAATAGTAAAAAATATTATTTTTTAATAGATGAAGCAGAGTATTATAAAGATTTAGGAAAAATTAAAATTAATATATGGCTTATTTGAAATATTAAAATTATTATGATAAGATAACTTTTATAGAAAATTATTATAGTAAATTTTCTATAATTGTTACAAAAATTATTGGGGGAAAGAATTATAAATAGTAGTTAAATAAAATATATCTCTATAGTGTATTTTTAATAATTTAGAAATTTATTTCATATGATTTTAACAATTCTTCTAATTTCTTTGCCTCTTTTTTCATATTAATTATAAATAAACTTTTTGGATTATCCCATTCTTTTTTTGTAAATGCAAAGAATTCAATATCTCCTTTAGAATATTTATATAATTTTTCTAACCTTTCTATATATCTTAAATTTTTAAAGTCATCTGATATTATCACTAAATCTAAATCACTTGTATCTAAATAATCTCCTCTAGCTCTAGAACCTACGACATAAACATCAATTATATTAATTTCTTTTTTTATATTATTTATTACTTCCATAGCCTTCTTTAGTAATTCTTTCTGACTTTCAATAGCAGATTTTGCTTTCATTTAATAAATTTCTTAACCCAATTAACAATTTTTTCGGCCATATTTAAATATTCTTCTGCATCTTCTTTATCATATAATAAATATGGTAAACTATTTGCTGCATCAGGATATCTAGAAATAGTATAATTTGGATTTAATTTTAAAGCTTCTTTTCTTATTTCTTCAACATTTAAATTTACTTCTTCTTTAATTATATCTAGCATTTTACTTAAATCATGTGTTTTTACATCCTTTCCAAAATACAATAATAAAGCTTTTAAAGCTTTTTCTGCTGCTTGATGTGAATAAAATGCAGAAGCATAATATTTATTATTATTTAATAATACTTTTGCTGTATCTAAATCTTCTAAAGATTGTTTTAACCATAATTCAACATTCTCTCTCATAATATTATCTTTAATTCTATCCTTTATAAAATAAGTTTCATTATTTCATCAATTTTATTTTCAATTATTAATTTATTTTCCTTATATAATTGTTGGTATATATATTCTGTTATATATGGTAATATTGGATGTAACATAATTAATATTATTTTGTATATTGTATATAATAGATATTTTGCAGTTTTATCATCATTTTTTATTCTTTCTTTTATTTTTTCTAAATAATTATTTGCAAAATCCTCCCATGCAAATTTTCTCCATAATTTTACATATTCAGAATATCTAAATTTATCAATATATTCTTTAGATTCTTTAATATTTTCTTCCAATATTTTTATTATTTCTCTATCTTCATCTTTTAATTCTAGAACCTTTTCTGGCTTTTCTTTTATATTCATTTCAATATATCTTCCAATGTTCCATAATTTTATTATAAATGCCTGTCCAGATTCAATATCTTTTATATTAAATCTATAATCATTACCTGGTGCAGCTAGTAGAGCCCAATATCTTAAAGCATCTGGAGAATATTTATCCGTTATTTCATTTGGATTTATAGCATTTCCTAAAGATTTAGACATCTTCCTTCCTTTTTCATCTAATACCATTCCATGAATTAATGCATATTTCCATGGATTTTTATTTGTTAATAAATTTACCCTTACAATTGTATCAAATAGCCATGTTCTTATTATTTCATATCCTTGTTGTCTTAAATCTACAGGTAAATATTCCTTTATTTTATTAAATAATTCTGGTAATTCTTTTGGATTAAATTCTTTATTTTCTGTCAATGCATAATATAATATTACTAAAGGTGTTATTGAAGATTCGATCCATACGTCAACTGTTTCATCTTCAAAGAATTTACCATTATATTTCTTTACTTTTTCTTTATCTATTCTTGGATCAATTGGTAAATCTTCTATATTTACTGGATATATTTTTCCATCTTTTTCATAAAATGGAAATGTGAGGCCCCATAACATTTTTGTCCTAGAAATATTCCAATCCTGATCTATATTATTTATCCAATCAATTAATCTTTTTACTTCACTTTCGGGAATTATTTTTATATCTTTTTGCCATTCTAATATTTTTTCTTTTAAATCTTTTATTTTTATAAAAAATTGTTCTTTTGGAATAAATTCTAATGGTGATAAACAATCAGATCTCTCTGTATGTGATAATACATTATGATTTATTTTTTCTATTTTATATATATAATCCTTTAATATTTCCTTCATTTTTTCTCTTGCTTCTTCAACTTTTAATCCATTAATTTCATTTATACATGATATTATTTTTCCATCTTCTGATACAGAAATTATTTCAGGTAAATTATATTTTTCTTTCCACTTTATATCATAAGGATCTCCATATGTACATACCCAAACAATTCCTGTCCCAAAATTATAATCTACATCATTATCAGAAATAATCTTTACTTTTTTATTTATTAATGGAATTGTAACTTCTAAATTTTCTAATTCTTTATAATCATATTCTCTTATAATTTTTAGATTATTTTTTTCTGCATATATTTTTGATACAATTAAATTATTTTCAGTTTCTACATATTTATTTTTTGCAATTAATATTAATGAACATGAATTAATTAATTCTGGTCTTGTTGTTGCTATTAATATATATTTCCCATTATTTGTTGGTAATTTTATATATATTAAATATCCTTCCTTTTCTAAATATCCAGCTTCCTGCATTGAAATTGCTGTTTGACATTTTGGACACCACATTATTGGATATCTTTTTCTTTCAATTAAACCATCATTAAACATTTTTATCAATGTATATTGAACAAATGCTTCATATTTTCTATCAATTGTTTTATATACTTTATCTCTATCAAATGAAGATCCCAATCTTTCAAATGTTTTATACATAGATTCAATCATTTTATTTGTCCAATCAATACATGCTTTTATAAATTGTTCTTTATTTTCTTTAGATATCTTTAATTTATTTATAACTTTTAATTCTGTTGGTAAACCATGACAATCAAATCCTAAAGGAAAATATACATTATATCCTTCCAACCTTTTATATCTTGCTAAAAAATCTATCCATATAAATTCTAGAGCATGACCCATATGTGCCTCTCCAGAAGTAAATGGTGGTGGAGTATCTATTATATATCTTTTATCTTTATTAATATCAAATTTAAAAATTTCTTTATTTTTATTCCATAAGTTTAATATTTCCTTTTCAATTATTTTATAATCGGGTCTCTTATCCATTCAAAAATATATATAAAAAATATATAAAAGGCTATACTTCGTATATATTTTCCTTTACTTTGTTTTTAACCAACATAACTAATAGCATTCCTACTAATAATAATATAATACCACCTACTAATAAATAAATCCCAGCTTGCATTATTGATTGAGTATTTGAATATAATGTTTGTAATAGTGTTCCCATTATATATATTAGAAGTCCTGCAAATTCCAATGCCAATCCTAGATTTGATATAATACATTTATCCATGCCCTTTACTAACATATATACTAGTAATGATATTGCTATTGTTATTCCTACTTCTGGTAAAAAAGATACCAATACTGAAAATATAGAAACTAAAACAACTTTTTTCCAATCCATTAATAAATTATATAATATTTATTTATAAGTTTATTTAGATAAAAATTCTAACAAATTGTTTAATTTATTTTGTAATTCTTTAATAGCCAATGGTATTAATTTTTCTGCTGAATATTGTCCAAATGATTCTATAATAAATACAAATTCGTCTTTTGGTATAACCTTTATTTTTTCATTTGATGCTCTTTCTACTGCATCTAAAAAAGTTCTATCATATTCTTTTTCTTTTGGTATTTGTATTTTATTTTTCTTTATCTCTACTCCCAGCAATTTTAAATTTTCTAATTCTTTTTCATCTAATTTTCCTTCTAATTTCAATTCTCCAGTTCTATAATAATAAACATGTCCAGGTATAAATTTTGCATGCTGTTTTCCATTACCAAGTATCGCAACAGCTTCTAATTTTACTTTTTGATTTTCATCAACATATGCAATCATTGTTTCTGGATAAACTACATATACATCTTCTCTATCTGTCTTTAAATCAGAACCATATATATATCCTTTTTCATTTTTTTCTAAATAAAATTTTATTTCTTCATTTTCTTTAATGTTTTCAGGAGTATTTAATACAACTAAACCCAATCTATGTGCTAGCATTTCATCCCATATTGCAGAATTATTTTCTATAATATAAACATCTTCAATTGCTAATGTTTTTACTTCTTCTAAGATTGCTCTCCTTAAAACATTTAAGAAATTTGGGGTTACATTTCTTATCAATAATTTTAACTTATATATTTTCCTATCTTTATCGACTGCATATTTATCAGTAGATTTTTCTAATAATGATATTTCTGGCATTTAAGATTTTTATAAAAATTATTTATAAATGTTGATATTAGAAGAGTTTCTAGCATTTAGATAAATATTTAATTATTGATGTTCCAATATCAGGTACTTTTGCAGTTAATATTACAATAAAAAAATAAATAATATGAAGAATAAAAAGTATTGATTTTATATGTTGTTAATAATTTTTTGAAAATATATTTTATAAAATATTTAGAACAATTTACTAGAAAGATTAAATAAATTAAAATTTATTGAATATCATAATCACAAATATTGTATTTCATGTTTCATAATTAAAAATATAAGATCATTTTGGGTGTTTGCTATTTTAAAATTAACTAATATAAATTGAAGGCATTACACCATTTGGAGGATATGCTCTAACTACTACCCATTCTATATATTGATATGAAGCAACATTTTGTCCTGCACCTATTTCTAATGTACCATATTGGAAAGGATTATAATTTAAATTAGAATATGTATAATTTCCATAATTTGGATTATAGGATAAAGGATACATATCTAATAATGTTAATGGAGCCCATACTTGATTAGAAGTATAAATATAATATCCTGTTTGTGCATAAGATGAATTAACAATTAGATATGAATAAACTGTTGCGTTAGATGATGGAAAATATGTATAATTTAAATATTGATCTGTTGCTGCAGATTTTAACATAGTTGCTTGAGAATAAGGAGGACTATTTCCATTCCAATATTCAAATTGTACAAATGTAGATAGATTAGATGCCAATGTACTACCTCCATCAGTAGATCCAATAATAACTGCATAAATTTGCTGATTCGTATTTCCAAATAATGATATTACATTTGCATCTGCACCTGAAGTATAGTACCAGGCTTCTTCAACAATTAAAGGTATTAAGGGAATATTTCCATTATTTGGAGGTAAAATATATGTACCTTCCCAATTCATTTGATCGTTTAACATTTCAATACCATTTGAAGTTGCTGTAGGAGAAAAAGATCCTGAAGTATACCCTTTCCATCCATCAAATGTATTATCAAAATATCCATATGCTATAAATGTATAATTTCCATTATCATATTCCATAGTTCCTATAACCTGTGCATTAGTTCCTACATATGGATAATAATAAAAATAATAATTAAAACTACTAGGTCCTATATCCATATATATAGTTACATTTGAATTAGCAGGAATTCCATTTGGTAAATTTATCCACCATACATCACATGTAACTCCATTATAATTTAATTGTCCTTCATACCATGAATATATATTTGGAGTACTATTATATGA
>JAWDOO010000001.1:0-127581 GCA_046533775.1 Candidatus Nanopusillus sp. | reverse complement strand
ATATAGGAATAAGTGTTGGAGGTGATACTTATTTACCTTCTGGCTTTCCAATATTTATGTATGAATATGGATGGGCACCTGATCTAAGTCCGGGTCCTGGTGTTTCTTCAGGTTATTATGTTGGGATATTGGAAGATAATAATACAAAAGGATTGGGATATTTTCTAACTACTCAAGTAAATCCTCAAGTTGAATGTCAAACTTATGATAACTCTCTTTTGTGTTCTAATGGATATTATGATTATTATTATTCAGGATCATCAGGTGGTGGTTCAAACAATTATTATTTCTTAGAAGATAATACTGGAAGTCCAAGTGGATATTCAGGATCAAACTATTATGCTTTTATGCCACTAGATCAACAACAAAATCAATTCTTTAGGCAACCATATTCTCAATATGGATTATTTTGGTTATATAATTGGTTCCAAGCAGGAGGTGGTAATATGAATATATATTTCTTAATGAATGGTAATATATTTAATTATTCACTTGCTTCTACTACAGAACATTATATTTGGGAATGTGCTCCCCAAACTACATGTAATGAATCTGTAATACCACCAAATCCACCAGCATCTACAATAAATGGAGAACCAATATTTGCACAATCATATATAAATGCATATAATACAGCGTTTAATCAAGAAACACAAGATTTTACTGCAAATTATCAAGTGGCTCTAAATCATTATAGCTATTTTACTTATATTGATGTAAATAGTAACTTTGTAAATGGAACTTTTGGATATGATGAAGAATATAATGGTCAAGGAAGTAATCTAGGTAATAGTATTACTATAGGTCCCTTGCAAGATAATGAAAATTATTATAATGGAAATCCTTATTTGTTCATTTCAGCAGGCTCAGGAGGTGGATCTGGATATATGTATTTAGATTGGGTTATAGTTACTTATGGAGTTCCTTATGTTGCGAGTGTATCATAAAAATCTATTGTTAAAAAATTAGCTAGAAGGATTATATGTTTGTTGCGGAGTAGTGAAATTAAATAGGGCTGAGCCAAGAGGACTATAAGTTACTCCATATGGAATTATGGTTCCGTTAAGTTCTATTAGTACCTCTCTTGATCCTCCCCCAACTCCATATCCTTCGTATAGTTGTGTTTGGTATACTACTGTTCCTGTTGTATTTGTCCATTGGAATACTGGTGAGTTTCCTGGTAATCCTGCTGCATATGTTCCTGGTGTATTCATTGCGGCTACAAAGTTAGATACCCATCCTTGATATGTATAGAATCCTGCAATGTCTGCGGGGTTTATATTATTAGCTTCTATTACATAATATGTTTGTCCATTTATTGTTACCTGTTCAACAGGTACTTGACCTTTAATTATATAGACATCCTGTAAAGGTACATATGGTTGATTATTTATTGGATCAGTTTGTCCAACAAATTGATTATTCAATTGAACTATTTGGTTATGATTTTGTATTATTGTACTTGCATATTGTCCATTCCATATTACATTTTGCATTGTAGTTCCATTATTTAATATTAACTCACCTTCAGGATCTGTATTTCCATCATAATTTATTGTTTGACCATTTGGTACAAATCCTTCATATCCATTACCTAAATATTGTATATGTTCATTATTTGAAGGTAAAGAATGTATAGCATTTAATCCAAGCATTACACCTAATCCTACAAGAGTGATAGCACTACCTCCTATTAATACATATTTTAGAATTTTGCCTCCAGGACCTTTATATAAATTTTCTATTTGTAATCCTGCCAAAATTGGAACTTTTGCATAAAGTGGTAATGCTGCTATTGCTGCACCTCCTATTATTGGTTTATATTCCGATATTTTATTTCCTATTTCTCTTAATCTTTCATCTAAATATTTTATAGATCCATTAGCCTCATCTTTAATTTTTTCAAAACTACCTTTTACGTTATCCTCTATTGTCTTTAAAATTCTATCTAAACCCCCAAATAGTTTCATATAATATACTTTTAATAAAATTTTAAAAAGATAATTATCTTCATAATTATTAAATAAATAAACTTTTTCATAAAAATTTTATAAATATTTTTAATTTCTCAATCTAAAAAGCTAATATAAAATAATAAACATTACAATACCAACTATTATTGTAATAACCTAAGTTGGTATTGAACTAAATAAAGATTTATTGAATTTAGTATTTGTATCCGGTATTAAGCTATATAAAGATGTATTAGAAGTATTATTTATAGTATTATTAGTCGTTGTTTTATTAGTATATTGACTTATTTGATAAGATAATGATGTTATTGCCATATATATTGAACCTTGTCCATTTGAAATATTATTTAATCCAAACCATGCTAAATAAAGATTATTATTCAAAATCGTTGCTTTTAGAATTATTGTAAATTGAGCTATATAATTAACAATTGATTGTAATTCTGTATCATTCCAATAAAATATACTTAATAAATCAGGTCTCCATCAATTGTAACATATTCATTATTCCATAATATTGGAAATGCACTTTGGTATATTAGTAAATTAAACGTCAAATTTTGATTACAATTTATGGATAATACCTTGATATTGATTCTGTATAATAAATATAAACAAACTATACTATCGATGTATTTGTATATTGTTGATCATTTAAATTTGTTTGTGCTATAATTTCTGTATCCAACATTATCAAAGATAATATAAAAATATAACTATTACTTTAATTTTTTATATAATTTTTTAAGTATTATAATATTGAAAATTTATTATAAAAAATTAATAAAATCCAAGATTTTTATAAATGATATGAAATCTATAAGTGATAGTGTAATAGAACTTATTATTGCAATTATTATTATAATATTTATAATATTGGTTTTCTTCAATGTATTAAAAGGTCTTAGTTATGCTGGTAGACCAGAAGCAAAATTTGGATATGCATTAGCAGGGAGTATAAGTTTTATGATAAATCCAGTAGCACAGGGAATATCTGATGCTGCAACAATTGCAAATGATGTATTATTAGGAGTTGTTGTTGCTGCAACCATTATTGGTGTAGCTACTGGACTTAAAGCAAATTATGATGAGAATGTACAATTTTTAGAGGATTACGGAATTAACAAAGAAGATGTGGGTACTCTTAATATGATATTTAAAGATCTTGATGATGGAAGTGCTCCAATAGATGATATTGCGTCCGGTGTTGGAAATGCATATAAAACAGTATTTTTAAATCCTTTTGGTATAGGTCTAGTAGCTGGAACACTTAGTTTAGATCTTGCATCATATTTCTTAAATAATTTAGCACATACAATGCAAGCACCAATTTTATATTATTTAGTTCCAGAAGGTGTAGTAGCGGTGAATTTAAGTGAGATTAGTGAATCTCAAGTAAATGAAATGCTTAACGATTTAAATGAAACATTTGCAAATAATATAACACAAGAAGGATATTGTAGTAATCCGACATCATCACAATGTCAAAATTTATATGCAACATATTTAATTGCAAAATATTTATTTTATACATATGGAGAAACATTGGGACAGAGTGTAACTATATCGGGAAATCATAATGAATATGTGCTATTATTATTTGACTATAATAGTGATTATAGTGTTACATTAAATGATGTTTTATGTATGTTAGAAATGATGGAATATTATAATCAAGTTCCATTAGAAGTTATGTATGGAGATAATGTAATAGCAAGTAGTAATAATAATATGGCTTGTCAGGTTTTAAGTCAAGTTTTAGGTCCTGAAGAGTTTTCGTCACTGACATCAAATCCTCAATATTCAACAAATGTATATAATAAATTATTAGTAAATTCATATGAAGTAGATCAAAGTGGTAATACTAATGAATTAAGTTCAACTTCAGATAATCCTACACCTGCACCAAATCAAGTTACAATTATTCCAAATGTAGGTGAAATAGGATATCCAAATGGTATAATAATTGAGTATACATATGAAGGAGGAAATAGAGTAATTTTATTAACATCAGTTGTAGGTGAAAGTTAATTTATAAATTGCAAAGTTTTTAGATTTATAATGGAAACTGGAGAACTTTTAAAGATAATTCTTGCATTAATATTTATTGTATTAATATTAATACTTATTTTTGTTGTATTTGGACCAAAAATAGGGCTAAATATAAATATATTTGCTCAATATCAATTAATAGGAGGAAATGGATAAAAAAACACAAGTAAATACATTTTTAATAGCAATAATATTATTTATAGTTGGTCTAGTATTGTTAGTAATAATTATGTACTTTTATTTTAAAGGTGGAGTAAATTTATTTAATAGTATACCTCAAACAAATGGCACAAATGTTGTAAATAGTATAAATAGTAATAACTATGGCTGATAATGCAATAAATTTTTTAATATTTTTAATTATTGCAATAGTAATAATTATTTTAGCAATAATATTTTATTATTATATAGTAAGTAACTCCATGCAGGCAAATGTAACAAGTGTAGGATATAATATATTAAATCAATCTGGATTAGGATAATATGAAAGGTGATTTTCTTAGAATAATTTTTGATATAATAGTATTAATTGTATTGGCAGTTTTAATATACTTTATTATTATGGCATTTATTGGACTTGCTTTGGGGAATGAATTAGAATATACAGGATATTTAAATTCAATTGCTAATGATATAAATAGCGGAAGTAATGGATCTGTATTTATAAGTAATTATGACTATAATTATGTTTTTGTATTGACATATAATAATGGATGGTATTTGCAATTATATCATTGCCTTCCTCCTAATCAGGTTGTAGATCTCTTATCTGTTAAAATAGTATATTGGAATGTCTCTACAACTGATAATGGAAATACTTTTATATTTGCACCAGCATTAGCATTTTGTAAATTAGTAAAACAAGAATCATTAAATAGTAATATAAATCAAATAAATATAAGCATACAAGGATTAAATGATGATGCTGGTTTATTAGCATATTCTAATAACGAGAACTTAGGTGATCTTCAAATTATTATAAATATAATAGATAGTTTCTTTCCATCAACAGAATCGATGTTTCTTACTATATTAAATGATACGACAATAAGTTGTGATAGTAATGGATGTACATTTACATCAACAATTAATGAAAATGGTAATACATATCAAGAAAATGGTAGTATATCTTGTGCTCCAAATCCAAATACAAATAATAACAATTTGCCATATAATCCATCAGATTGTGTAGAATTATCAGGATTTCCATTGAATCCTCAAATAACTCTTAGTAATATTGTAGGTGAAATAATAAGTTCTGAAACATTTACTTCTCTCATTCAAACCTTCCAAATGAACTTTCCATTATTATATTTTGCAGGTTCTTTACCACCAACAGTGATGTATATATATGTAAGTAACCAGAGCGGAACAGCAAATATTAATATATACATAGGAGAGACTGTTTCTACATAATATGGATATAGATGAATTATTAGATGCAATAATAGCATCAATATTTTTAATAATCGTATCATTAATAGGAATATATTTTCCATATATTATTACAAGAATATTTGGTACACATAATCCTTATTTAATATTAGAAGTTGCTGGTTTTATTACATATTCAACATCAGAACCTGGAAATATGGAGGCAGCATTTTTAGTAACAACTGCTCCAACATTTTTCTATGAATTTAGGATAATTCCTCCAATAAATTCATATGCTCTGTTTATTCCCTTATATAATAATAATAATTTTTTAGTTAGTATTGGAATATGTTATGTAAATAATCTATGGCAACAACTTGCAGATGATGCATTAACTTCTTTTATGACTGAAGTATTTTCATATTTACCTGGACTTAAGAATTTCGGTGCTACAGGAGGGATATTGGACGCTTTAAATGATATATATAAATCTTTGCCATCAATTGCAAAACTAACAGCAATAAATGCTGTTGGTACATATGGATTATATACATATCAATCTGCACTTTTACAATATGCATATGGAAATAATAATTTTTTTGGTGATATATTTAATGCATTACAATCTTCAGTAGGACCTGCTCTATGGTCTACTGTAGAATTTACTATAATGCAAGTTGGAGATATGATATTAGATGAAGTTTTACCGCCTCCATTTGATTTTGCAGCTGGTTTTGCATTTAATTTAGCATTTTCTTCAGCGATTACTTTATTTCAATACTGGCAAGATACATCAAATCCATATGCTAGTTGTTATTATAATAAATTTATGAGTCAAGGTAGTATTCTTGGTATATTTCCAAATGGAGAATATACAGTATATCAATCATATTTAACATTGTCAATATATTATAATCCAAATTTTACATTTTATGATGGATGTTATGGTCAATATAATGATATTCAGTATTTATGTAATCCAAACTTTCAATACATTTATAATTCATCAGATACCTCACAGGATCATATATTTAAACTAGAATTGGGAAATGTAGATAATAATGGTAATCAAGTATTTCCAGAGTTTATTATTTTATCTAAGGTAGGTGTACAATCTGGAGGCCCATATTTAAATGTATCAATATTACCTTCTATATCACCATGAGATCATTATCTCTAAAAGATATAATTGAATATATAGCTGCTGCGGTTATTATAATATTTGTATTTTTTGTTATAGCAATATTATATGCATTATTTAATGTTGAATCATATTCTGAATATTCATATCAGCAATTTACAGATAGTTTATTAATTGATAGATTAAATTATTGTTTATATGAAAATACAGGAAATCCATTATTATTATTTTATGCTCCTAATATGAATATTATTAATGAATATAATAATATATATCAACAATGTTTTATGAATATATCAGGAACATTTTATTATCTTATTAATGAATCAAATCAATCAAATAAAGCTATATATACTTATCTAAATTTTTCTTATGACGATTATATATATTTCTTCTTCTATGATATCAACAATATAAGTTATTCATATTCTTATGATCCATATGGACTTGCTTTTGAAGATAATATAAATATTAATCCATATTATGTTGCATATAATATTTATAATGTAAGTTATACATATGAAAATTTACCATCTTTAAACCAATTCTTAATCAATTATTTCTATAATTATAGTTTATATATATATAACGAGACAGAATATATGTATCAAAACTATAAATTTATAAATATTGATGAATATCTTAATAAAATACTTACTACTATTGCAAGTGGAGGAACAATAGATTATAATGAAGTATATATTCAACCAATAACATCATATTATATTACTTTACCAGAATATGATAGTGGAGAACCAATAATAGTATCTTTATATGGTGTAGGAAATCTTTATATGAATGGAATATATAATGAAACATGTAATATAATTGCTGGAGGCCAAATAAATATATCTTCATGTCAAATTACTCAATAATGAGGATACAAATTGGCTTCTTTTTATCATTTCTTGCTGCAGTAATTATTGTTATAGCCCTACTATTTATATTTTTATTTAATGTATTTTCATATGGAAATCCAACATTAAATAATATTGCAAGTTTAAATACTGTTGGTATTGAATATAAATCTGCAAATGGCTTTTTAGATTCTTTAATCTATTTTGATAATGTAACTATACCTGTAATAGATATATACGCAGGATTTAATAATAATACAGCATTAGATAATTATATAATAAATGAATTGGCAAATGAAGAATTATATTATTTAAACAATTCTGCTACAATTTTATCATTTTATTTTAATAATAATACAATCATTGGTGTATGTCCAAATAAAGAATATATAAATTATTATGTTTATTTAGATGGTATATTATATACATTTTATGTTTGTCCACCAACAGTATTATATAACTTTTATGTAAATTATAGTAGTTATATAACTTTTATTACAAATTAAAGTTAATAATTTTAAAATTTATTGAATTTATATGAAAACGTCTTTAGCACCAATAGCATTATTCTTAGGAGTAATAATTTTAACTATCTTTGGTATATATTATTTAAATTCTCAGCTTCAGCTTTCAACTCAATCTTTAAGATATTTAAGTGAAGATTATATTGCATATCAGGGATTTTTATATATATTATTTGTTTATATTCCATTTGATATTAGATATAATTTATTAAATAATCTTTTAACAAATATTTTTTCAGGATCTACGTATAATATAAATTATGTATTTGGAAATAATGCTCCAGATTATTATTCTCAATGTGAAATTCCTTTTTTATTTAATGTAGAAAGTGTAGAAAATAACGGAAATAATTATGATGTAAATTATTCATTATGTGTTCCAATATTTCCTTTAAATAATATAAATAATAATAACTATCCAAATATGGAAAATATATTTTCTAATATTGGAAATATTGTAAATCAAAATTTAAACAATGAAATTGAATATTTAAATGCAAATTTAAATTTTAAACATGCAAATTTTTCATATCAGGATTTTTATTATGATATTTCTGAAAATAGTTTTGTATTATCAAATCCGCAATATTCTTTCTTTGTATTAAATAAATATAATAGAAGTTTATCTTTTCCTCAATTAGATAATCAAATAACTTATTCAATATATCCATTTTTATTATATTATAATGAATTAATAGATTATTTATATAATCAAACATTTCAATTTATATATTACAATTTAACAAATCAATCAAATTATATATATTTATATCAAAATGCATATTCTAATGAAACAATTGGAGACAATTTATATTTAAATTTATCATTTAATAATCCATATTATTATCTTCTAGATCTATATACATCTCAACTTTTACCAGTAGAATATCCAAATATTACAAATGTAACAATTGTAATACCATGTGAATCAATTGGACAGATTGTAAATAATCAATGTATAGTAAATAGTACATATATTCAATATATGCAAGAATGTTTATATAATAATAGTGCTTTATCTAACTATAAAATATTAAGCGAAACACCTATATCCACTATATATTTTTATAATATAAGTAGTGTAAATATTATTAATTATATTAGTTATGGAGAAGATATAGGGGTTGATAAAAATTTTGTAGAAAACGTTTTAGAAAATTATACATATTATACTGATGGATACTATCCAGGTTTAATACCTGTAGATATTCAGATAAATTATAATAATGTAAGTTGCTCTTTAGATGAAGAAATAGTTGCAGTTGGGCCATATGAAAATCCCTCTGCATGTAATTTTTGGTACAATCATTTATTAATTCCACCTTCATGTCATATTAGCTCTGCATGTTATGAAGAAAATGGTTATTATTATTTTAATGCTACATGTATTTCTGCAGAAGCAATTATGGGTAGTCAAGGTAATCAATTTACATACAATTATTATTTATATGAATTTGTAAAAATAAATGATGAAACAATGAATAATTATTGCTATAATTCATATTGTAATATAATAGGATAGAAGATTTTTATAAAATATATCTATTCTTTTTCTTACATTCTTTAATTTCTCATTTGCCTCTTTTACTAAATTATAAAAATATTCTTTATCTATTAATAATTTTCTATTTTTTGATACAATTGTTTCAATTTTTTCATTTCCAACAATTTCAACCATTACCCTTTTATCATTTATCAAAAATATTCCAGAATGTTTGAATCCAGATTTTCTTGCAATATTCAATAGTTCATATGCTCTTTCTATATTTTTTGAAGATACATGTAAAATAAATGGTTCTTGTTTAAAGTATATTTTCTCATCATAATTTTTATATACTTCTAATAATTTATTCCATATATAATAAAAATTTACATAATAATGAGATTTAAATAGAAATTCTGCCTCAAATTTTTTCCCACTTTTTGGTATTTTTAATAAAATTATTCTACCAGCACATGAAGATGTTGTAAAAAAGAAATCTAATGAATTAATAAAATCTAGAATATAATATATAGGTTGGTCTGCTAAATATTTTTCCTTAGCTTCCTCAAGTTTTTTCATATGATATATTTTTAATTTATTAAATTCATCCATATATTATGGATAGAGAAAAGATAATATTAAATATATTATTTCTAGCATTTTCTATACCAGTAATTTACCTAATATATTATTCATATTCAAAATATTTTGTTGGAAATAAGATTGTAAATCCTGAGAATATATATAATTTATATATATCAAATTTTAGCGTAAATGGAAATTATTTTTCCTTTAATGTAAATAATCCAAATAACTATTCTGTAGAAATATATTTTTCATATTTAGGGTTAAAAAATTCATATCAAACATCATCAATAATAACTTCTGGAAACTTTTTACAGAATATATATATAATACAACCAGAAAGTTATATTACATTGCAATATAATTTTGAATTGGATGATCAAACAAGATTAACAATTATTCAATGGGAAAAACTTGGTGGAACTTTATATTTAACATTATATTATTCATCTGTAGAAAATAATTCTGTTAGTGGAATAATAAATTATCAAGTAGAAAAAAGTTAGACTTTATCAAGATCGCTTATTGTATATATCTTTACCTTATTACTATTTTTTTGTATACTATCTATACATACAACATATTTTATGTTTGTACTTTTTTCTATTAATTCTAATAATTCTCTTGTTAATATACCATCCATTACTAAATATGCTAAATTATTATGTTTCAATATTATTTCTCCCAATTTATCTACAGGTACTTTATTTAATATATTAAAGTTATCATCTAATAATAAAGCTTGATCTGATTTAAATATATCATTCATATATGATTTTAATTTCTGTAATATTGGATCCTTTATCTTCTTTTCGCTTCTAATATTTTTTATATCTTCAGTAGTTCCCTCTAATTTTTCATAATATGCCCTAACTTGATCAAATGATATTTTATTCTTTAATGCTTTTAATATTTCTTTTCCAGATAATTCTTCAACCTCTCTTCCAGGTTCTGGCTTTGCTACAAAATCAATATCAACACCACTTAGCATACATTCTTTTACTAATAAATCTCCACCCCTATCTCCATCAAAGAATGTTGTTATTATTTTTTTCTTTGATAAATCAATAATTGTTTTTGGTACATTTAATCCATTTAATGCTATTACATTTGTAATTCCATATCTTAATAAATTTAGAACATCTGCCCTTCCCTCTACTAATATTATTTCTTCAGATTTATCTACATCAGGTCCTGCAGGTAATTTTTCTGGTCCATATTCAATTAATGTTTTCATATTATATGAATATTCTAAATATAATAGTAATTCTTTTGGATCTGGTAATTCTTCGTTTATTAATTTTGCTAATAATTCTCTAGCTCTCTCTAATATTTGTTGTACCTTTGTTTTTCTTATATCTTCTATCTTTTGTACCTTTATTGTTGCATGTGTTGGTCCAATTCTAGTTACAGTTTCCAATGTTGCAGCAATTAATGAAGTTTCAAATCTATTTAAACTTGTTGGTATTCTAATTTCCCCAATTGTTTTATCATTTTCTACCTTAAGATCTACATCTATTCTTCCAACTTTTCCAGATCTCTGTAATTCTCTTAGATCCATTTCAGATCCTAACAAACCTTCTGTTTGCCCAAATATTGCTCCTATTACATCTGGTTTTTCAACTACTCCATCAATATATACTGATGCATGTATCATATATTTTATGTAAGGAGGTGAACTCTTTGCCATTATTAAATATTTTAAGAAAGGTATTTAACTATTAAAATTTTTATACTCTTAGGTGGTATAATAATACTATAAAAAATGAAATTAAAAATTATTATATGACATCATCAGAAAAAATAACAATAAGTGTTTTAAAAGCTGATATAGGAAGTTTAGTTGGAAATTCAACAATTCCAGAAATATTTGAAGAAACAGCTTCAGATATATTAGATAAATATAAGGGAGAAAAAATATTCGATTATTTTGTATCACATGTAGGGGATGATTTAAACTTAATATTATTACATAATAAAGGGGAAAATAATAGAGAAATACATCAAATTGCATTTGAAATATTTAAGAAAAATTCTGAAATTGCAAAAGAAATGAATTTATATGGTGCAGGAGGGGATTTAATAAAAAAAGAATTTACTGGTTCATTAATTGGAATGGGACCTGGAGTTGCAGAAATGGAATTTACATTAAGATCTCCAGAATCAATAATTGTATTTGCTGCAGACAAAACAGAATCTGGAGCATTTAATTATCCTTTATTTCAAATGTTTGCAAATCCATTTAATACACCAGGTTTAGTAATTGATCCAGACATGAGACCTGGATTTAGATTTGAAGTATGGGATTTGTATAATCATAAAAGAATATATTTAAATTCTCCAGAAGAAATTTATGATTTATTATTATTAATTGGAACATCTGAAAGGTTTGCTATAAAAAGGGTATATCCAAGATCCGATAAATATCCAAAAGATGAACCTGTTGCAGTATCTTCTACAGAAAGATTATATGAAGAAGCTGGTAGATATGCTGGAAAGGATGATCCAGTAATGATTGTAAGAGCACAAAAAGGATTTCCTGCAGTAGGAGAAATATTGGAAGCTTTTTCATTTCCATATATGGTAAATGGGTGGATGAGAGGATCATATTGGGGTCCTTTATTACCTGTAAGTTTAAAGAATGCAAGAGCTACAAGGTTTGATGGACCTCCAAGGGTAATTGCATTGGGATTTCAAGTAAAGAAAGATAAATTATATGGTCCAGAAGATATGTTTGATGATCCAGCATTTGATTATACAAGAAATAAAGCATTAGAAATTGCAGATTATATTAGAAGGCATGGCCCATTTGAACCTCATAGGGTATCTTATGAAGATTTATTAACAACTACAGTAAAACCTATATTAGATAAACTAGTTCAAAGATTTGAGGATATAAAATAGGGAAGGCTATCATTTTTAAATATATTTTTTTTAACAATAATAAATGGGTCTTGAATATATATATGCAGTATGGTTATTACATGAAGCTAAAAAAGAAATAAATGCAGATAATATAAAAAAAGTATTGACATCAGTAGGAATAGAACCAAATGATGCAATGATAAATGCTGTATTAGCAAGTTTACAAGGAGTTGATTTGGATAAAATAAAGGAAGAATCATTATCTGTTGCTCCAGCACAAGCTGCTCCACAACAAGTAGAGCAAAAGAAGGAAGAAAAGCAAGAAAAGAAGGTAGAAGAAAAGAAGGAAGAGCAAGCATTAGAAGGTTTATCATCATTATTTGGTTTCTAAAATTTATAAATTTTTATATATAATTTAATTTTAAGGTGATAGATTCAGATAAAATTTATAGGGGCATTATCTTAACAAAAAAAGAATTAATTAAGTTAGGAGAAGAAAAGGAAAATTTATACTCTAGAAAGAAGGTTTTATATAAAGAAAGAAAAGAATTATTGGAAAAATTAAAGGAATTGAGGAGTAAAAAAGAAGAGTATAGTAAAATATTGGATAACTTAATGAACGAAAGACAAAAAACATTGGAGAAGTTAGAAGAATTAAAGAAAAAGTTAGATGAAATAAGACAAGCAAGAAAAGATATATTTAAGAATAAAGATATTGCAAAAGATATAAATAAATATAAAAAAGAATTGGAAACATTGGAATATGTTTTACAGACAGAAGTTTTATCATATTCTCAAGAAAAGAAAATTTGGAATAGGATAAAATATTTAAGAAAACTTTTAGGTAAATATGAAGAAATATCTTCTGTTTTACAAGAATTTGATAAATTAAGGGAAGAATATAATGCTTATAGATCTAAATTATCAATAATAGGTCAAAATATTAGAAAAAATATTGATGAAAGAAAGGTTGTAAAAGAACAAATAAAGCAAATAAAAGAAAGATTAACACAAATAATGGATGAATATAATAAAATTAAGGAACAAATAAAACAAATAAAGGATAAAATAAGAGAACTTGAAGATAAATTAAATGAAGATTTACAAAAATATATAAGTCAGAGATTACAAAAGCAAGCAGTTGAAATATCTGAAGAAGAAAAGAATAAGATAATTGAAGAATATTCAAAGATACAGCAAAAAATTATGAATGGTTCTGAACTTTCAATGGATGAAATATTAGTAATGCAAAAATATGAATTATTAAAGAAAAAGGGTGCAATCTGATTATGAAAAATTATATCCAAAAAGATCTTTAGAAAGTTTAGGTCTATTTAGAAAAAAATGTAAAATTTGTGGTAGATATTTTTGGACTTTTGATAAAAATAGAGAAATATGTGGAGATCATGAAAATTATGGTTTTATAAATAATCCTGTTGGAAAAAAATTAAAATATAGAGAAGTATGGGAAAGTTTTTCAAAATATTTAAATAAAAGAGGATATGCAATAATAAATAGATATCCTGTTGTAGCTAGATGGAGGGATGATATAGATTTTGTAATTGCATCAATTGCAGATTTTCAACCATGGGTTGTAGAAGGATATACAGAACCACCTTCAAAAAAATTAACCGTTCCACAATTTTGTTTAAGATTTAATGATGTAAGAAATGTTGGATTAACGGGAAGACATTATACAGGTTTTGTAATGATTGGACAACATGCATTTGTAAAACCTGAAGAATATGATATAAATCAATATTTTTTAGATCTATATTATTGGTTTGAAGATAATAATTTTCCAATGAATGAATTTATATTTCATGAAGATAAATGGGAAGGTGGGGGAAATGGTGGTACATCGATTGAATTCTTTATAAGAGGTTTAGAAGTTGCAAATCAGGTATATATGCAATATAAAATTATTAATAATGAATGGATAGAATTGGATAAATTAAAAGTTTTGGATATGGGAATGGGACAGGAAAGAGTTGCATGGATTACAAATGGTACAAGTACATCATATGATATTGTATTTCCAAATACAATAAAATTTTTATTAGATAATATAAAATATGAAATTGATATAAATTTATTATCAAAGATTTCAATGTATTCTTCATTATTTGATTTTGAAAAAAATGATATAAAATCTTTTGAGGAATTTTTAAAGGAAAAAGGAATAGATCCAAAGAATAATATTGAAATAATGAGGGCAATATATTCAATTTCAGATCATATTAGATCATTATATATTGCAATATCTGATGGAGCATTACCTTCAAATATTGGAGGAAATTATAATTTAAGATTGATTGCAAGAAGAATGTTTTATTTTATTGATAAATATTTTGAAATAAATGATATAGAAGACTTTTTAAGAAAATTATTGATAAAAATTTCTGAAGATTGGTATGAAGAAAAATTAAAGGAAAATATAAATGAAATTGTTGATATATTAAAATATGAATATGAAAAATATTTAGAAGTAAAGAAAAATGCTCAAAAAATTTTAAATAATTTAAAAAATATCGATACAAAGAAAATATTTGAACTATATACATCATATGGAATTTCTTTAGAAATTATAGAAGATATAAATCCAAATATAAAAATAAATAGAGAAGAATTAAATAAATTAATTGAGGAACATAAAGAAAAATCTAAAAAAATAAAAAAAGAAGAAAAATTAAATTTAAAATTAAATTATCCGGAAACATATAAATCATTTTATGAATCATGGAAAAAATATTATGATATTGGAAAATTAATTGGAATAGAAGATGAATATTTAATATTTGATAGAACTGTATTTTATCCAACAAAAGGTGGACAGGTAAATGATACTGGATATATATTTAATTTAGATGAAATAAAAAATTATTCAAAAGATATTTTAAATAATTATGATTTTCCATATTATGTAAAAGAAATATTAAAAGATTATTTAAACGGTAATAAAATTGAAGGATTTGAAAATTATTTTGCAAAAGTTATTGATGTAATTGAATATGAAAAAATAATATTACATAAAATAGATAGAAAAGTTAATTGGGATAAAAATTCAAATATTTTACAAATTATTGATAAAGATAGAAGATATAGGATATCAAGACATCATACTGCAACACATTTATTAACATCTGTATTAAGAAAAATATATGGAAATCATATATGGCAAGCTAGTGCTGAAAAAAATGAATATGAAGGAAAATTAGATGTTACGCATTATAAAGTACCTTCATATAATGAAATAAAATTAATTGAAAAAGAATTAAATAAAATAATATTAGAAGGAAGAAAAATAAATAAATTTTATTTGTTAAGAAATGAGGCTGAAGAAAAATATGGATTTATAATATATCAAGGAGGATTTATACCAGAAACAAAATTAAGAATTGTTGAAATAGAAAATACAGATGTTGAAGCATGTTCTGGAACGCATTTAGATAATACATTAGAAATTGGATTAGTAAAAATAAAAAGTGTAGAAAAAATTGCAGATGGATTAATAAGGTTTAGATTTGTTGCTGGTGATAGAGTTATAGAAGAATTTGAAGATTATGAAGAAAAAATTTTAGATATAAAAAATAAATATAATATTGATATAAATAATTTAAATAATTATATTGAAAAAATAAATAAAGAAAGAGATGAATATAATAAAAAATTAAATTTAATATTAGATGAATATATTAAAAACAATATAAAGGATGGAAAATTATATTTAGAAACCAATTTATGTATTTCTGATATAATAAAATATGTTTTGAAGTATAAAAATTTAATAAATGATATAAATTTAAAGTGTAAGGATGGAATAATTAATTTAAAAGAAGGAGAAAAGAAAGTTGATAAATTTTATATAAAGAAAGTAAATTAATTTTTATTAAGCGGCGGTGCCCGAGAGGTCAAAGGGGGTCGGTTTAGGTCCGATTGGATAAGATCCGTCAGGGGTTCAAATCCCCTCCGCCGCACTTAAAATTTTATTTTTTATAATTCTAAATATTGGCAAATTAAATTAATTGTTTAAATTATTTTAATAATATAAAGGGATTATTTACTTATTTCATCTAAATTATTAATTATCCATAAAATATTTATATATTAAGGAATATAGAATATATATGAAATCTATTTCTCCAATAATAGCATCTATATTAATTATTGTTATTACAGTTGCAATTTCTTTAATATTATATTCATTTACTACAGGTATTTTGGTTCATTAAAATTATCAACAAATAATTTAGTTAATCAACAATCTAATATTATATCATTTACAATAAATAGTGTATATTGTTCAAATAATATATTATATTTTAATATCTATAACAATGGAAATATACCAATAAATATAAATAATTCTCAAATAATATTTACAGATAATTATGGAAATACTATATCTATAAATGGAAGTAATATTGTATGTAATAATGGAAATATAATACCTTCTGGAAGTAATGAATTATGTTATATAATAAATCCTTTTTGTTATTATAATTATACAAATTATATAAAAAGTATGAATTTTGTATTTAATGGAATAAGTTATAATTATAATATATTAAATAATAATAAATTTAATATAATATATAATTTTAATATTAGTAGTTATCCAATAATAATATATAATAATCAAAATATTCCTACTCCATCACCATTTCAACAAGATATTGCAATATGTAATGGAAGTATAAATATTGGTAATAACTTTGCTTATATTAATAATGTAACATTATTTAATAAAATAAATCCAAATGGATCAAATGTAATGTTCTTTAATCCAAATAATAATCAATTATTTTATTATTCGTGGTATGAAGGTCCATTAAATTATAATGGGGTAACATGTGATGTATGGTGGGTAAATTTACCAAATGAGATACCTGCTAATTCAAATGTAACAATATATATGTATATAGGAAATAGTAGTGCTGATTTTTATTCACAATTTTATCCATATGTTGGTGCACCTATACAAGTTTTAGGTACTTCTCAATACGATAATGGACAAGATGTATTTAATTATTATCAAAACTTTGGAGGTTTGAGTTCATTACCCCCAAATTGGGCATATGATTGTTATGATCAGTATAATGTTTCTTTTTCTACAAATTATACAATTATTCCATCTCCTACTTCACTTTATAATGATGGTCTTACTACTACAGTAAACCTTACTATGCAAAATGATATATTAGAAATCTATGCTTCTGTTCCAATTACTAATCGTACTGGTTGGGACTATATAGTTTTAGGAGCAGGTGGAACAACTCCACCAGACGGAAATGATTATTATTGCTATTATGGTGGACTTTTAGTTGCTGTTCGAGGAAATAATGATGGTGCTGCATTTTCATATACTAATTCAGGAAATTCAGGTCAATTTTATTTATATGTAGGAACTTCTAATGTAGGAAGTATAACATATAATTATGTTCCAACAATATATGAAATTGGATTTTCTAGTAATTATACTTATTTTTTAGTGAATTATACTCAAATATTAAGTACTACAACAATACCTGGTACATTTAGTTTGCCTATAACAATAGCACAGCAGCTATCAGGTAATAATATATACTTATATTGGGTTTTATTAAGATCATTGCCACCCAATGATATAATGCCTTCAATTTATATTAGTTAAATTTTTTGATATTATCTAATAATAAAAATGCAAAGTAATAAGATAAGACCTTATAGTGTAGTTAAGGTAATATTCTAAACTTTACTCTCATACTATATGAATATTTCAAATATTTTAACATTGGTAGGAGTAAATATATAATTTTTAGAAGTATCATCATCAATAACGATGAACCAACCATTTTTCATCATTTTATTTTCTCCAATAGTTGTAGGATATTTTTCATTGTATATAATAAGATTAATCAAATCTTCTTGATTAGTAACCTTCTCTAAATATAAAATATATTCTCTTAGCTCTTCACGATTCTGTAAAATGTCAATTCCACTAACGCCATTTATATGCATCTCCAATAATTTATTTTTTTCTTTTATAATTTCTATGTAATATGTACGGATTAAATTATTTAGTGGTACATAAGGTGGTATTTCTTTTGTATATCCTACAACTAAAGCAAAGTTACCATCAAAAGGAATAGGTTGTCTATTCATTTCAGGTGATGGCGAAGGTACTATAAATGCTGCAGGATAATATTCATCTCTAATTTTTCTATAAATTTCCAATACTTTTGGTATCTCTCTTTTTGTTTGAAAAGTATAAGATATAAATCTTTTTTCTTGATCTATTTGATATGCTAGTATTTCATCTAGATTGTTTTTTCTTCTTATTGCATAGACTCTTGTATTGAGAGGTATATTAGGTATTTCAGACATCTTTATTATAATATTGGAAAAATACTTTTATTGTTATCCTTTAGTAACAAAAATTTATATACAAAGATTCTTTTTAAGGTAATACTTACTTAAAGGTTTTTCAGAAATAATCTTTTGTATTATTTAAGAAATATAATGTAAAAATTATAGTTATTTATATATAATATTTAATTTCTGATTTCTTATTTTTTGGCTTTTTAAATATTTTTGAAGAATATAAAAGTTATAATTGGTTTTTTAAGAAAAGTTGTATATATTTAATATCCATTTTCCTTTTTAACCATATTTATTAGCTACTTGGAGATGCATTTACATATGACCTATAACTTCCAATTATCTTATTAATATATTCTCTTACTTTATTAGCATATTTTAATGATGTATTAAATAAATAGCTGATGGTATCTGATGTAGATTTTATGAATTTATCTACCATTTTCTCTGCTTTTTCTTCATTCATTCTTGGTAAATAACTTAAATATTTTTCTGAATATGTTAAAGAGTTAATTAATAGGGGATATAAAGGATGAATATACTTTCTTATGCGTTTTATTTTTTCTTCTTTATCCCACATATATGGATCTGGAAGGGGCTTAATACAAATTGTATCTATTCTATATTTTCCTCTAAAGATTAAATTAAATGTATCTATAGCTCTATCACAATGAGGTTCTTCAGTTAATATTGCTACTAATGTACCTTTTGGTGCATGTAAATTGTGAAGTATTTCTTTAGCATAGAGAGCATTATGTAATGTGGTTGTTGATCTATCATCAACTATATATTTATCTATACCAGTATTCTTTATTATTTTTTTAGCAATAGAGACATCACTTTCACCGACTGTTACAATTAAGTAATCTGCAATTCCTTGTTTGTATAATTCTATTGCCTTTTCAAGTCTATATGCTGTATGTTCTGGGCCTCCTCCCAAAACAATTATAGAATGATAATATGGTGTTTGGGGATAACTAGTATTTTTATTTTCATAATTTCTAGGATTTCCAGAATTATAATTATTAAGTATACTATCAAGATTAGAATTTAACTCTTTACTTTTTCTTTCCCTATTTGGAAGAAATATATTTGTTATATATGTCATTATATTTTATATGGTAAAAAGATTTTTATTAGTTACTATCTTCTAGTAACATAAAATTTATATATGGACCCGCGGGGATTCGAACCCCGGACCTCTCGGACCGCAACCGAGAATTCTATCCATGCTGAACTACGGGTCCTATATATATTATATCTTTGGTAGTATTAAATTTCCAAATTTTTCATATCTATTTAATTTAAAAAATAAACCTGCTAAATATGATAAATATGCATCATAAATATCTTTATATTTAAATACTTTTGAAAAATATTGATATTTTAATTTTAATATTTTTTCTATAGCTCTTGGAAATGTTTCATATACTTCTATATCCTTATTAATTTCTATTATTTTATTTTTTAATAAATTAGCCCTTTCATATAATAATTTCATTGATTTTAAAGATAATGGTAATGGTTTAAATCCATATTTATATAATAATCTTTCTTCTTCCCTATATGGATATTTATAACTTAAAGGAGCATCAATAAATATATATTTAAATTTTTCATTTTCTATTAAATTTAATATTTCTTCATTTTTATTTAATACCCCAAATATTGGTCTTTTATTAAAGTAAAAATATCCGGTTTTATTATTTTCCTTTGCAGATAGATCTAAACCAAGTATCATTCCCTATAAATAAATTTATATGAAGTATCATATATATCCTTTTCAAAATTCATTTTATCTAAATAATAATTTAATATTACAATAACCTGTGATGAAAAATAATTAATATCTCCCAAAGAAATCTTTATTACATCACTATCTATTTTTTTCTTTACATCTTTTGGTATTCCTAAAAAATCTCCAATAATAAATACCGGATTTTCAATTTTTATATTTTCAATAAATTCTCCATCTTTATCTAATAAATATATATTTTTTTCATTATTTTTATATTCATCCAATAAATCGAAAAAATCAATTTTATCAACATATATACCTGGGAATGGATTTTTAATATTCTTTTTATTATATTTTTTCAATGATATTGATAATAATGTAGATATATCCTTTTTTGACCATGGGGTATTTATATCTGATTCTATTCTTATCAATCTTGGAGGAACAGGTTTTCCATTTAAATATAAATCAAATCTAATATTCTTTCTTAATCCATTTGATACAAAAAAAGCATGTATAATTGAATTAATTGCTATATCCAATCTTCCTGAATAATATATGTTTTTAAAATTTCCATCAGTTCTTATTGTATTTGAATAAAAAATAAATGTTCTCATAATCAAATATTTAAATAAAATCTTATAAAAAATGAAAAATAATAAACTCTTATGAATAAATTAAAACTATTTACATTATTAATTCTAATATTTAATTTTTTTAATACATACTCACAAAATTATTCATCAACATTGTTTAATATTCCAGTAAATTCTATAAATATAAATCAATTAAATCTATATAATTTGGGACAAGGATCTTACGGTGATTTTTATATTTTATATTCGGGATATTATTTTTCTTATCCAATAAATTCATCAAATCAATATTTAAATATATATTTCAATTCATCAATTCCTTTAAATTTTTATATAATGAATCAACAAAATTATCAAAATTTTCAAAATGGTAGTAATTTTACTTCAATTTATAATACATATACAAATTATATAAATCAAAGTATATTTTTATCTTCCGGAAATTATTATATAGTAATTTATAATAATAATACACAGAATGCATATTATTATTTTACATACATTTTAACAAATCAAGTAATAAATAATATTTATTTTCCAATAGGAATTTCTGATTACGGTATATATATTAGTAATGGAAATATTTATGGATATAATATTACAACAGATGAAGTTGTTGGGGATATTTATTTAAATAGTTTTAGTTCATATGTTGATCCTTTATGTTCTAATAATTTTATAGGTGAAAATTCTGGCTCTATACAATTAAATGCAATCTTAGAATTAAGTAATGGTCAATATTATTGGTTACAAAATGTTTTATTAATAAATAATACTGGCGGATATTATGAATTTGCTGATAATATATGGAATTTTACTTCTTCAAATTCTTATTTATCAAATAATTTAATTGAAGGAAATGGAATAGTAAGTAATTATTATAATAAATATTTTTATGTATATGAAACAAATTATTCTAATTTGCAATATCCATTAAATGTATATTTAATAATTAATGTTACTCAAAATAATTCTTATCCAGAAATACAATTTGGATATAGTTTAGATGGACAAAATATATATTGGTATGATAATGTTACACTATTAATTCCATCAAATGGAAATATAGTTATTTCTCCATCTCTTACTGGTTCCAATAATATGGAAGATTTAGAATTAGTTATTGGAGGACCTGGATATGGAACTTGTATAGATATAAATAATATTAATGGTTATTTGGGTTTATATTATTTATATAATAATCAATATCTTACTCCAGATCCTTCAATATTTAATTATGGTTTTAATACAGCAGAATATTCATCAAATATTAATGAAAATATAATATCACAAGGATTTGTAAATTTATCTGAAGGTCCTTTTTATCCAGAATATTTGGGAAGTACAAATACTTTAAATTATAATATATCAATTTATTATTCTTACAATAATTCATATATAAATTATCAATATCCATTTGGAACAGTTTTTAATATAAATATCCCAATATATATTTACCAAAACAATACATTATATTTACTAAATAATTTAACAATAAATGGAGAAAGTTATAATATTAATTATTCCCAACAATATATAAATATAGGTTTGTTAGTAAATAACAATTATAATATTTCTGCAAACTATACAGAATATTATTTAGTTGCTATAAATGATAGCATTGGAATAAATTTTACAATTTCTGGAAATTATTTAAATGAAACATACTATAATAATATATATTACCTTTATGCAAATAATTTATTGAATATTTACTTAAATCAAGCATATAATTTTGGAAATTATCAATATTATTGTCCAAATAATATAACATTAAATATAAATAGTTCAGAAATTATTAATCTATCAAATTATTGCTATTTACAATATCAATTAAATATATCTTTCCCATTTAATTATACAATAAATAATAATACATATTCTGGAAATAATAGTTTTTATATAAATGCAAATAACAATATTATAATATTAATAAATTCAATTAATTATATAAATAATCAGGAAAGATTATATTGCAATCAAAATAATATAACAATAAATATAACTTCTCCAATAAGTATTAATTTGTCTAATTATTGTATATATCAATATCTAGTAAATATTAATACACCATTCTTAGTAAATGTTTCTATAAATAATTCTATAAATAATTATGGAAATGTTTCTATCTTTTTAAATAGTGGAACTATAATAAATATTTTACCTTCAAAATATATTTATCCAGGATTCTTTTATAATACAATTTATTATGAAAATGGATACAATTATATTGTAAATCAGCCTTTAAATATCGTTATACAATTCAATAAAAAAATTCAATATAATTATTTAAATATTGGATTATTAATTGGAGGAATAGTTGGAGTAATAATATTTATTTTATATTAATGGGACCGCCGGGACTTGAACCCGGGACCACCGGTACCCCAAACCGACATCCTTCCAGGCTGGACTACGGTCCCAGATAAAACATAAAAAATTAAAATATATAAGGAATAAATCTAAAAGTTTCTTTCATATATTCTTCATATTCCTTTCCAAACTTTTCTAGCATATATTTTTCTTCTGGAATTACTTCTCCAACATATACCATTAATGATATAATAAAAGCTCCTAATATTCCTAGTAAACTATATGTTACAAATCCAAGTCCAAAAAATATTATTATTTCTCCTAAATATCCTGGATGTCTTATATATTTGTATATACCATTTTTAATTATCTTTTGACCTTCAACAGTTCCAATAGATGGTAAATAATATTTTCCAAGGGTTGCTTCAGCAACACCCTGTAATATTAATCCAATTATAAATAATCCAAATCCAATAATATAACCTAGATTATAATTAAATAATCCAAAGCTATAATAATAACTTATTGATGCTAATATTACTATAAATGTCATTCCAACAAGTACATACAATATAAAAGCTACTAAGGAATATAATTTTAATTCTATTATCTTTTCTCTTTCTTCCTTTATTATAATAAATGGCAATACTAATCCAACTATTATTTCCGATATTATAAAAAGAAACAAATATTCTTGTATGCCAAAGTTTATTATCATTTTAATATTTTATTTTTTTCAAATATAAATTTATGTCACCTATAATGTTTAGAATTTATGAAAAATAAAAATTATTGATTTAATGGTTTCTAATGAAAAATTAAGTTAAAAACTGTGCCACCGCCGGGACTTGAACCCGGGACCTCTACCTTACCAGGGTAGCGCTCTACCGCTGAGCTACGGTGGCTATTTTCCAATTTTCTTTGATATAATATTTATATATTGAGGATTTATACTATAAATATATTCATTATTATTTACTTCTCTTATTAATATACCATTTTTATGCATTTTATTCAAATATTTTGATACAGTATTCCTTGGAAGATTTAATATTTTTGATATTTCTCTTGAAGACATTTTATTTTTATATAATACTTCTAGAATCTTTATTTGTGTATTTGACAATTTTATATTATCTTCTAAATTCTTTATTTCTTCTAATTCTTTATTTATATTATTTATTCCTTCCTCTAATAAATTATTTAATTCAATAAATATCTGCCTAACATTATTATTATTCTTTCTTATTATATTTCTCAATATTTTTTCATCTATATTTACTTTTCCCTTTAATTTTTTATTTATTAATTTTAATATTTCATCTTCTGGAGGAAATTTCATTTCAATCTTTCTATATAATCTATTTAAGAAAGATAGTGTAGCATTCATTATTTGTGGAGATGGTTGAATTAACATTATTGAATGAGCAATTTTATTATCATATAAATATTTTAGTTTTTTAGATACATCTTCTGGAAAATTATAAAATTCATCTAATATTAATACTATAGGCGATTTATTTTCAAATTTAAAGAATAAAAACTTAATATATTTATTTTTTTCAATTATGTAATTTATATCTTTATCCTTTTCATATTCCCCATTTATATATATTATATTATAGTCATTTGATAGATCTTTTTTAATTTTAAATGCTAAGGAAGTTTTCCCAGAACCAATTGGACCATATAATAGAAATATTTCACCATTTATTATAGAATCCTTTACCTTTTTTATTATATCATCTACTCCTACCAAATCTTCATTTGGTCTTATATCTAATGGATTCTTAGAGAATCCATATTTTTTCCACCACATTCTATTTTATATTATTTAATAATTCTATATAAGTTGATATTGACCATAATTGATGTAGAGCTCCTGCTGGTTTTAATTCATATGCACTAGATCTTTCTGGTAATGTTCCTATCATTTTTATCAATCTTTCATTAGATTTTATAATACTATTTATTATATTTCCATATTTTTCCTTATTTAAATTATATAAATCAATAGCAGCAATGTTATTTATAAAAATCCATGAATCTCCATTATGCATTGACTTTCCTTCATTTTTAAAATAATTATCCTCATTACTATATGGAATAAATTCTTTATCAAATATAGATAAACTACTAATTCCTCCCCATTTTAGATATAAATGAGTTAATGAATAATCAAAAATATTTTCCCACTCATAATTTGAAAAAACCTTTGGATAAAAATAATATGATAAAAATACATTACATCTTATCTTTTTATTTTTTATATCATCATATAAAGAATAATCTGATAAATAATTCTTTCTAATTGAATTCCTTATTTTCTCCAATTTTTCTTTATATTCATCTTTCTTTGTATAATTATATAAATTATCATATGCATTTGCCATTAAGAATTGTATTTCTATTGGATAAATTCTATTTAATGTATCCATCCATGTTTCATTTGGATATGCTTTAAATAAAAATAATTTTTCATCTAAATAATTTTCTTCAAATAATTTTATTTTTTCAATTATATTATTTATTAATTTGTCAAATATTTCTTTTTCAAATAAATCTTTAAATTGAAATAATCTAAAAATATATAATCCAATCCCATCAGAATTTCCAACATTTTCATTTTTTATATTTTTTAATCTTCCATCTAATAAAAAATAATCTGAATATTCAATTAACTTATTTTTTACAATATCTTTATTAATATAATATAATCCTTTTAATGAAATTAATATATCTCTACTCCATTCCTGAAAATACCATGGAAAACCTGCAGAGATATTATTATCATAAATAAAAGATAATAACCTATTTTCAATTAAATTTTTTCCATTTAAATTTTCCTTATCATTTTTATATATTATTTCTAATTCTTTTGCATAAAAAGAAAATGGTAAATATATATATCTTTCAAATGGAGGGGATTTTCTATATAAATCATAATTGTAATTTACCTTTATCCATTTATTTAATTCTTGATAAACTTCAAATCCTTTTATTATTACTTCATATTTTAAATCACCTTTATTAAATTTTATTTTTACATAATCCTTATTTTTTTCATTATTATATATCCTTCCCCATTCATCTATATCATATAAATATCTTATATCAAAATAAACATTCAATGTAGAGTATTTATTTGTCTTATATATTAATTTATTATCTATTAATTTATATTCTTCCCATCCATTTTTATAAATTATTTTTAAATCATTATAATCTTTTAATATTATCTTTTCAATTTCATTATAATTTATATCCCTATTTTCTATTTTTTCTATTATTTTGATAAAATTGTTATTATGATATTGTAATAAACCAAAATATCTACTGTTATATAGTAAAGGTAAAAACAAAAAGGAACCCTTATTATTTATAATGGCATAATCAAAATTTTCTAATTCAATTTCTTTTTCCATACAAATATTTTTGTTAAAAGATTTATAATTATTTATATTCATCTTTTAATTATGAAAATACTGTTTTTATCATGGGGAGTGTTTCCTCAAAAAGGTGGTGGATTAGAAAAAGTAACATATTATTATTTAAAGTATCTTGATTATTTTAATAACAATGTTTATTTATTTATTTTAAACTTGACCGATGATGTAAAAACCTTTTGGAATGATAAATTAAAGAATTCAAAAATCTTCGGATTAAATATGAAAGTATATCAATCATATATAGATTATTTTAAATATGAATCTTTTACATTATATAAAAGAAAAATTATAGACTATAAAAAAGCGGTAATTGAATATAAAGATAAAATATTAGATATATTGAAAAAAATGAAATTAGATTTTGATATTATATATGCATATGATTGGTTAACTGCTTTAGCAGGTATAGAAATAAAGAAAATATACAAAAAACCACTGGTTGTTCATTTTCATTCTTTAGTATATGATAGAGTTGGAGGGAACCCAGATATATTAAAATATTTATATGATTATGATTATGGAATAGAGTTGGAAGCTTGTAAATATGCAGATAAGATTATTGTAGTAAGTAAAAGAGAAAAGGATATATTGATAAAATATTATAATTGCGATGAAAAGAAGATTGATGTAATATATAATGCTCCAGATGATGATTTTAATATAAGAGAAAAAATAAATAGTAAAATAAAAGAAAAATATAAAATAGTATTATATCTTGGAAGAATGACAATGCATAAGGGTCCGGATTATTTATTAAAAGCAGCTAAAAAAGTTTTGGAAAAAAGAAAAGATGTATTATTTATATTTGCAGGAACTGGAGAAATGTTGGAACAATTAATAAAAATGGCTGCAGATTTAAATATATCAAAAAATGTAATATTTACAGGATGGGTTGATGATGATTTAGCAGAATATTTATATTCAATAGCAGATATATTTGTTTTACCATCTATATCAGAACCTTTTGGTTTAACACCATTTGAAGCTTTAAAATATAAAGATTTTATTATAATATCAAAACAAACAGGTGTATATGAAGTATTAAAAAATGCATTGGCAGTTGATTTTTGGGATGTAAATAAAATGGCAGATTATATATTGGCATTGTTATCTTATCCAAAATTGGGAGAATATGAAATAAAATTATGTTTAGATGATATAAAAAATTTATCTTGGAAAAATTCTGTAGAAAAATTAATTTCTATTTTCAATAGCCTGGTTTAATTCTATATCTTTTAGAATATTCATATATGATATAAAGGAATCATATGGAGTTGCAAAAGCCTCTTCTCTAAAATATTTATGTACATCTCCATCACTATTATATTTTAAACTCATATAATAAAAATTATCTGAAGTTGATAAATATCTCAATATATTTAATATTTTTTCATCATTCTTATATTTTTTATATAATTCTCTCAAATAATCTAAAGCTTCTCTTTGTATACTATCTCCAATCCATGCAGATAGATCTCTCTCAATATCAGCCCATGATATTAATTCAGGAATATCTAATTCATCTTTATAATTAAATTCTTCTATGGCTTCAGTTATATTATATGTTTCAAAATATTTTTCTTTTCCAATATACTCAAATAATTTATTCCAAAATTCAAATATTCCAGATTCTTTCCATATATGTTCTCCAATTGTTTCAAAATCCATGAATATATTTATTATATCTCCTGGAGTATTTTTTAACCATAAATAATATTTATCTGCAGTTAATGGATATTCTGACCAACTTTTATTTGTAAATCTAAATCCTATATCATCAGATAATCTATAATTTCTTAATAATAATCTTAAATTATTTATTTTTAATTTATATATATAATTTGGACTCCTATTTCCTAAAATTTTTTCAGTTCCTTCGGTTAATGCTACTTTATATCCCAAAGAATATACAATTTCTCCGATTTCATTGTTAAATACAAGTTCAAAGTTTCTAAAGCTTTTAGATTTATAATTAAATACTTCTTTTATTTTCTTTCTATGCAATTTTATTTGGTTAATAAATTCATCTTTATCAATTAAATATGCCAATGAATGATAATAAGTTTCAGATACAATTTCTACATTTCCAGTATCTACTAATTTTTTCCATAATTCTAAAATTTCTGGATGATATAATTCTAATTGCTCAATTAATGTTCCAGAAATTGAAAATGATACTTTTATATCATATTTTGTAATATTATCATATATCATTTCCAATGCTGGTTTATAACATTTATATACAACTCTATCTAGTATTTTTTTATTTAGATCATCGTTGAAATAATTTTTTGATCCAATATCAAAAAAGGAATAATATCTTATTCTTCTTGGTTGATGTGCATGGAAATAAAATACAATGCCTGTCATAAATATTTTTTAAAGATATAACAATATAAAATTTAATATGATTGAAGTTGATGATGAAAAACAAGCATTTATCACTATTGATGGACAAAAATTATATGGTCTTCAAGATTTATTAATTTGGCTATACAATGCAGATCAAGATAAATTTAATTATCATAAAAATCATTTTCCAGAATGGATAAAAAATTCATTAAAGGAGGAAAGTTTATATGAAAAAATAAAAGAAGCAAAAGATAAAGATGAATATATAAAGATTATAGGAAATTTCTTAAAAACTCATGAAATATATGTAAAGAAAAAATTTTCAAAAGAAGAAGCTGAAGTAAAATTTTCAAAATTATTAGGATTATGATAGTATCTTTTATATCATTAAAGGGTGGAGTTGGAAAAACTACGTTAGCAAATAATCTTGCAGCATATTTAAAAAAGGAATATAATTATAAAGTATTGATAATAGATACAAACGGAATTTATTCTTCGAATTTAATATTTCTAAATAATGAAAAATTATTTGGAAATAAAATATATGAAGGAATAAAGATATTACCATATTTTCATTTAAAAATTATAGATAATTTAGATTTTAGTATTAATGATTTAAATTATTTGAAAAGGTATTATGATATAATTATTTTTGATGTACTTCCAAATATAAATTATATATTAAGTATTGAGAAAATATCGGATATAAATTTTTTAGTAATAAATCCAGATTTCTATTCTCTATATGTAAATAAAAAATTATATGATCTTTTAGATAAAAATAAGGTTAAAATAGTATTAAATAAATATGATAAGAGTATTGAAATAGATTTTATAGAGGATTTATATAATAAAGAAGTATATGCAATTATTCCAATAATTAAAGATTTTATTAATTATCAATTTCAATATCAGCCAATTGCATTTTATAATGAAAAATCAAAGGCATTGAAATATATAGATGAGCTAGCATATTGTATAACTGGCAATAAAAAGAAAAGAAGCATATTTGATATTATATTTAGATGATACTATTTGAACAATCTTGGGAAGTATGTAATAAAGTAGGGGGAATATATACTGTAATATCTACTAAAGCAAAATATATAAAAGAAAAATATAAGGATAAATATTTTTTAATTGGTCCATATAAAAATAATTCAGAATTTATTGAATTAGATCCTCCAGATTATATAAAAGAAATAAATTATCAATTGGATGGAATTAAAGTACATTATGGATATTGGAATATTGAATCAAAACCAAATGTATTTTTAATAGAATTTGATGAATTTTTTAATAAAGAAAGAAATCTATGGAAATATAAATATTGGGAATGGTATAAAATAGATTCTTTGAATTCAGATTTTACTTTTGATGAACCCTTATTATGGTCTGTTGCTGTTGGTATATTTTTAGAAAAAATAGATAAATATTTTAATGAGAAAAAAATATTACATGCACATGAATGGTTATCTGGTGGTACAATATTATATATAAAGAAAAATAATCTAAATTATAAAACAATATTAACAATCCATGGAACAGTTATTGGAAGGACATTATCTGAAAAAAATATAAATGTAGAAAATGCATTGAATATAATAGATCCTGATAAAGATTCATATAGATTGGGAATAAATTCAAAATATCAGTTGGAAAAACAGGCAATATTGAATTCCGATATATTTACAGTAGTATCTGATAATTTGGGAGAGGAGGCATATAAAATATATAAGAGAAAGCCAGATTATATAACATACAATTATATAAATGTAAAAGAAAAGGAATTATTTAATTATTATAAAATTTCAAAGAAATGGATAGATGAATTTTTAACCTGGTATTTTTATCCATATTATGATTTACCAGAAAAATATTTGCTAATATATACAATTGGTAGATATGAGCCATATAATAAGGGTTTAGATCTATTTATTGATTTATTAAAATATTTAGATGAAAAGAAATTAAATACTATTGCATTTATTTTTGTTCCTTACATTATTAAAGGACAAAATGATGATATAATTAGATCTTATAAAGATTATATTAAATTGAAAGAAAATATAGAGGAAAATATACATTTAATTATTAGATCTTTATATAATGGAAAAAATATATTAGATAAATTAGATAGAATAAAAAATAAAAATCCACCAATATGTACTCATGATGTAGAAAATAATATTATAATTGAAAAATTAGGAGAAAATAATTTAAATAATGATAAAAATAATTATGTAAAAGTTATATATGTTCCAGTTTATCTTGGAAATGATATATTATTTAGTTTAGATTTGGAATATATATTACCAGCATTTGATTTTGGTATATTTTTATCAAGGTATGAACCATATGGATATACACCATTAGAAGCATTGAACAATTTTGTTCCAATTGTTTTATCTAATAAAACTGGATTTTATAGAAACTTAATAAGTAAAAATATAAATCATGAATATATAATTAATGTAGATCCAAACAATTTAGATAAAGAAATTATATATAATAAATTTTTACAATATTATAATTTAGATTTATATGATAAGATGGAAATAAAAAAGCAAATGTATGAAATATCTAAGAAATTTGATTGGAAAAATAATATAAACGAATATATAAATATTTATGATTCCATATAATAATTTAAAAGTAATAAAAGTGAATTTTTATATATGACATCATTTGCAGATTTTATAATAAATGTAGTAAATGTATTAGGAATAAATTTAATATTTGTTTTTCTATTCTATTTTGGAATATTATATTTTCTAATAAAATTTTTAATGGATAATATAATAAAAGCAGGTGAAAAAGGAGAAAAGAAAGATGAAGGAGGATCAAAGAAAGATATAAATAGCACATTAGCATTTATTATATCAGTTTCTGCATCATTATTGTTAACAACATTTACTGGTTTTGTATTATATACGCAATATTTTGTAGCTTTTGTAGTTTCAATGATTTTAGTATTCTTTTTCTTCATAATTTTAGGATCTTTCTTAACGAATGGTAAAATGTTTGAATTAATAGAAAAAAGATTATTTTCAACTGAAGGAAAACCAAGTAATGCTAGATATATACCATTGATAATAGTAATGTTTATTATTTTATTTGCTTTACTAGCTATGTATTATGCATATCAAAATTATTTTTTATCAATAACTTTAGGTACATCTCCACAGGCGCAAACTTATATAATAACTTTTAATCCTTATATATTATTTGCAATGATATTTTTTATTCTAATAGGAATATTTTTGATATTCTCAGGTACCAGTGTTAGTTCTGAAGGTGGGAAAGGACCTGAAAAACAGGGTGGAGATAAAGGAAAATCCCAATAATTATTTTTTTATTTCTTCAACTATACAATCTTCTCCACATAATTTTCCTATATCTGAATAAAATTCTGATAATAATCCAATTGGAATTTCTAATATTGCTTCATAATTTTCGCCCCAATTTTCTTTTATAATTTTATATTTATTTTTTATTATTCCAATTATTTTAAATCTATTTGAATATACTACAAGTTTTATATTTTTATATTCTATCTTTAATGGATATTTCTTTCTTATTTCTTTTAAAACTTCTTCAGCTTGTTTTTCTACTGGTTTATTTATATCTACGTTATATTTTATCATTTCAAATAATTCTTTTGCTCTTTCATATGTTAATGGCATGTTATTTTTACTGTCATATGCTATTCTTCTTATATATTCAATAATCTGTTTTTTCTTTTCTTCGATTAATTCTCTCTTATATTCGGTTGGTAATGGAATCTCAGAATTTTCCAATATTTGTTTAGCAACTTCAAGAATATCTGTAGTTCCAAAAACTCTCTTTAAAGATTCTGTTGATGCCCTTTCTCCCTTTTTAGAATCTTTAAAAATTTCTTCTATAGCCAATACTTCTCTTATATCTTTTATTTTCCCTTCTTTATATTCAAAAGCCTTTCTTAAATATACAATTATTTCAAAATTATAACCTTCCTTTTTATATTTTATACTTATTTCTGTATCTTTATCCTTCATATAATTCTTTTACTTTATGATTTTCAACTGTTTTAACTTTTTCACCTTTCTTTACATATGATAATATTAATCTCTCATATGCAAAATTATTTCCCAAATATTCTTTTAATACATCTATTCCAAATTTAATTGCTTCATTTAAATCCATCTCTTTATATCTTTCTTCCAATATTGGTGTAATTTTATCTTCACCCTCTCCAATTACAACAGCTTTATATCTATAGAATATTCCGGATGGATCCAATGAAAATAACTTTGGTTCACCATCCTTATCTATTCCACCAATTATTAATGATACAGCAAAAGGTCTTACTCCACCAAATCTTGTATAAGATTGCATTATATCACTCATTTCTCTTACTAATAGTTCTATATCTATTTGTTTTCCATATTGTAATTTATGTTGTTGAGCAATTTCCCTTGCATAATCTATTAATACTCTACCATCTGGTATAAATCCAGAGAATGTTCCAATTATATTATCATCAATTTCCATAATCTTTTCAATAGAATCTGTTATAATTAACTTGCTTGGAATTTTTTTATCTGCAATTATTAATATACCATCTATTGTACATATTCCAATTGCTGTTGATCCAGCTTTTGCAGCTTGTTTTGCATATTCTACTAATATTAATTTTCCTTCTGGTGAGAATATTGCCCATCCTCTATCCATTGGTCCAAATTGTCCAATATCAGTTTCCATAAAGATAAAGTTTAAGATATATTTAAAAAAGATTTTACACCTTTTAATGTTTTAAATATTTTAAAATTTTTTATATTTTGTAAATATAATAAAAAAATTATTTTATACAAATGTTTTTTGTTTACTGATAAAATTATTTTCTTATTTATTTCTATTTTATTTAAATGTAAATCATAATAATCTATATATCCAAAATATTTAATAAAATCATTTTTTAATTTTTCTTCATCAAAAAAATCTATTAAAATATATCTATTCTTAATTTTTAGAGCCTTTGGTAATATTACCATTCCTCAGTACTATTCATTTTTGCTTCAATATCTTTAAGATTTAATTTTTCTAACATTTCTTTATATCTATTTCTTATTGTAACTTCAGTTATTCCAGCAACTTCTGCTATATCTTTTTGAGTCTTTTGTATTCCATGTTTTACACATGCTAAATATATTGCAGCTGCTGCAACTCCTGCTGGACCTCTACCAGCAGTTATATCAGATTCTTTTGCTTTATTTACTATATCTATTGCTGTAGATATAACTTCTGGTGGTAAATTTAATAGTGATGAAAATCTATGTACATATTCTGTAACATCTATTGGTTGTATTTTTATCTTTAATGCCTGTAATAAATGTTTATATGTTCTTCCCAATTCTTTTTTATGTATATTTGATGCTTTAACTATTTCATCTATTGTTCTTGCAACATCATGTATCCTACATGCTATATATGTACATGCAGCAATAACTGTTTCTACAGATCTTCCCCTAATTAATCCTTTTTCAACAGCATCTAAATATAATTTCAATGCTGTTTCTTCTACTTGTTTTGGCAATTGTAAAAATGAAGAAATTCTTCTTAATTCTTGTTGTGCTAATTTTAAATTTCTTTCATAGGAGCTTGTAGATCTTTGTTGCCATTTCTTTAATTTTCTTGATAATGTTAAATCTTCATCTTTTGATTCTGCCTTTCCAATTTCTGTTGATATCATACTTGGTATATTTGTATACCTCATTGCACTACCGGTTCTTGATAATTTTTCTGCATCTTCTGTATTTATTGTCCTATATTCCTTTCCTAGATATGGAACTTCCTCAATTACATAACCACATTTTGCACATACTAGTTCTGCTGTCTTTTCATTGTATATAAATTCTGTACTTCCACATACTGGACATTTCAATTCAGGATTTTTTATAAGCTTTTGTACCATAATAAATTTTTAAATATTATGTTTATAAAGTTAACCTTTTAAACATTATTAATTTTTTACTATTAATCAATGAATATAGTCCTTAATAATTTTTATATCATTTTGTTAGAACGTCAAATTGCTTTCTTATCCATATTATAGAAAATACAGCTAAAGAAAATATTATTACTTCTATTGGATTAAATATTATTGAAAATATTGGCAATAGAGCAATAGTTATAATAGATGCAACATAAAATGGTGTATTTGATAATATTAATATATCTCCAATAAATTTATTTGAATATATATATCCCCTTCTAATTGATAAATATGGAGATAACAATATTCCTATTGGTATTATTGATGTATATGTAAAGAAAAATAAGAAATTAAAGAAATAATAAACAAAACCATAAAATATTGTTGAATAATATGATATATATTTTATTGATGAATATATTATCCATAATATTATTGTAGAAATAAAAAATATCCTTAATAATTCATCATTTCTTACTTCTATATTTTTACTTTTTCCAATCCTTTTATATTCTATTACTATTGGTTTCATAGAAAATATTATTGGAACAAATAATCCAAGTGTAATTATTGATATTATGATTGTAATTATATAACTTAAATTATATCTATGTATATATGTAAAGTTTAATTGTTCACTCTTTGAACTCTTTATCTTTAATTGTTTTATATAATTATAAAAGAATAATATAACAAAAAGAGATATTATAACATATAAAAATAAGTTATTTCTAAATATAAAGAATAATATTATTTCTAAAATAATTAATAAATAATAAAAAAATATATAAGATTCCCTTTTATAAAACAATATTTTTAATTCTGCAATAACATTATCTAAATAAATATATAAACCATAAAATGATGAAACTAAATTAAATATAAATAAAAATATAAAGTATGAAATTATTGTATAAATTATTGAGAAAAATAAATTAGCTAATCCAATAAATAAATTATCCCAATGATTAAAAGATAGGAAAAAACCTACAATTATTAAATAATATATTACTCTTCTATCTATTTTTATATATTCAAACATTTCATCTTTATATTTTTTAATTTTATAAAATATATTATGTCTGAAAATACAATAATATCAATAAAGGACTTATATAATATATTCAAATTTAAGACTACAGAAGAAATAAATGTACCTGAAAAGATATCAGAGCAAATTATTGGACAAGATAAAGCATTAGATATAATTAAAAAAGCTGCTAAACAGAGGAGACATGTTTTATTGATAGGGGATCCTGGCACTGGTAAATCTATGCTAGCGCGAGCATTGGCAGAAATATTATCAGAAGATAAAGAACAAGTTAAAAATTTAGAAGATATATTGGTATTCCCAAATCCAAATGATGAATACCAACCAATAATAAAAACAGTACCTATGGGAGCTGGTAAAAAAATTGTAGAAGAAATGAGAAAAAAGATATTAGAACAAACAAAAATTTTCCAATATTTCTATATTTTATTATTATTTATATCAGCATTTACTCCAATGTACTTTTATTATGAAGGAAATTATATAATGGCCGGTGCAACATTTATTGGATTTATGATTTTAATGGCTAGTTTATCATTTTCTTTCCAAGTGATGCAAAAGCAAATAATGAAAAATGTACCAAAATTATTGGTAGATAATTCAAACAGAACTTCTGTACCATTTGTAGATGCTACGGGTGCATTTGAAGGTATGTTATTTGGAGATGTATTACATGATCCATTTCAATCCGGAGGCCTTGAAACTCCAGCACATCAGAGGGTAATTGCAGGTGCAATACATAAGGCAAATAAAGGTGTATTGTTTATAGATGAAATTGGAACATTAAGACCAGAGGTTCAGATAGAATTATTATCTGTTTTACAAGAAAAGAAATATCCAATATTTGGAAGATCTGAAAGATCTGCTGGTGCAATGGTAAGAACTACACCAGCTCCTGCTGATTTTGTATTAGTAGCAGCTGGAAATTTGGAATCATTAGAAAAATTGCATCCAGCATTTAGATCAAGAATAAAAGGATATGGATATGAAGTATTTATGAATTCTGAAATATTATTTACTGAGGAAACTGCAAATAAATTTGCTCAATTTGTTGCACAGGAAGTTAAAAAAACAGGTAATATACCACATTTTACAAAAGAGGCTGTTATAGAAATTATTAGAGAAGCTCAAAGAAGATCTGGAAGAAAAAATTATTTAACATTAAGATTAAGAGATTTGGGAGGATTGGTAAGATTGGCAGGAGATATTGCAAAAGCAAAAGGAAAAAAATATGTTGAACCTGAAGATGTTATAGAAGCAAAGGAAAAGGCATTAACAATTGAAGAGCAAATATCCAAATATTATATTGAAAGAAGGAAAGAATATCAAATAATAAAAACTGATGGATATGAAATTGGAAGGGTAAATGGATTGGCAGTAATTGGATCAAGGCTATATTATTCAGGATTAGTATTACCTGTTGAGGCAGAGGTTGTACCTGGAAAGGGTAGTAGGGAAATTATTGCTACAGGAAATTTAGGAAAAATTGCAAAAGAGGCAATAGTAAATGTATCTGCAGTAGTAAAAAAGAAATTTGGAGAAGATTTGAAGAAATATAAGGTTCATGTTCAATTTTTACAAACATATGAAGGTGTAGAAGGAGATTCGGCTTCAATAACTGTTGCAACTGCAATAATATCTGCATTAAAGAATTGGCCAGTAAGACAGGATTTGGCAATGACAGGTTCTTTATCAATAAGGGGAGAGGTATTACCTGTTGGGGGTATAATAGCAAAAATAGAAGCTGCAATAGAATCTAAATTAAAAGAAGTTATAGTACCGGAGGGTAATTATAATGATATACCTGAAGACTTATTTGATAAGATAAAAATAACACCTGTAAAAACAATAGATGAAGTTATAGAAATTGCAACTAGTAAGAAGATTTAAAAAATTTTTTATGAATGAATTTTTATGAAAAAGATATATTTATTATCATTTCTTTTATTTTCTCTATATTCAATTTTTTCTCAAGGATATAATATATGGTATTCAGAATCTTTATATCAACCAGTAGCATTTTTAAGTATAAATTTATCGAATAATAATTTATCTATAGGTCAAACATTATACTATAATGTTTATATAAATTATAGGGATATTTATTATATACCAAATGCATCATTAGTAATTCAAATAATACAAAAAAATGATAATAATAATATTTATCCATTCCAATTTACATCTGATAATGAAGTATATGAATATGTAATAAAAAATATATATTTGCAACCTGGAGAATCTTTAAATATACCATTAAATTATACAATTCCGGATAATTTACCTTCCGGATATTATTATATTGTTGCATATTTATATACACCTTTAAGTGAAATAAATGGTTTGCCTTTTATATATTATCCAGGAGTATATCAAGAATTTTATATAAATAATCCAAACAATGTTCCAGAAATTTATATTATAAAAGATGATACTTATTTAAGTTCTCCTGCTTTATATACATGGGGTAGTCTATTATCATCATCAGGATATTATTATTCTTCATTAAATGGACCTTCTGGATATGGTGTTTCAAATTATATTAATTTAACAGTTGGTATATATTCTAGTATAAGTACAAATGCTACATTAAATATTTTAATATCTCCATGGGATGATATTTTATATAATCCGGTATACAATTATACTGAAAATGTACAATTAAATGAAGGATATAATATAATAAATATTCCATATATAAATGTTGCAAAATTATATCCAAATGCTTACTCATTAAGAATAACTTTATTATATAATAATCAAACAGAGTCAATATATAGATTAAGATTTATAGTTTTAGGTCCAACAACAAGATTAGATGGTGTTTATTTACAAGGTAATGGAAATTTAACATTTATAGTAGCTCCATCTCCAGATCATTATACATATCCAGTTACTCCAAATGTAGAAGCAGAAGTTTATTCAAATACATTGGGATTTAAAGAAAATATATACTTAGGAAATATAAGTTGGAATAGTACACAATTTACTTATGTAAATCTACAATTACCATTAAATTCTACTAGCTTCGATTTATGTATAAATCTATATTCTAATAATAATTTGGATTATGGATATTGTGCATATTATATTTTAAATCAATCAAATACTTATGGTATTCCAATAAATAATTTAATTTATATAAATTATACAAATAATTATTTCTATATATGTTCAAACATTTCTGGAATATTAAATATAGGATATAATTCTGAATCAAACATAATATATACTACAAATATAAATAATGATTGTTTAAATTATACATTAAGTAGTGGGGTTTACTATATTTCTTTCTATTCATCTCAATATTCTAATCTATGGATAATAAATAATACAATTCAAAATATCACTACAAATCAAACATATCCAAGTACTGTTCAAAATCATTACAATTATTTTAATAATAATTATACATATTTAGTAGTAATATTAATAATAATTATTGCAATAATATTATTTATGATGAAAAAGAAAAAATTATTTATCTTTGTATTAGTTTTATTACCATTATTATTTAATATACATTCTCAGGAACTATATCTAGGTTCAAATCAAATATGTACGCCTTCAGATTCTTTAAATATAACAACACAAGGATTCAATGGAACTGTAACAGTTTCATATGAATTTTATAATTCATCAAATCCATTACAAATTTTTGCAATTGGTAATTATAGTTATTTAGGAAATATTACACCTATTTATAATTATACGGTATATTTCAACAATTTACCATCAAATTTGCCAAATAATATAAATTCTGAAATAATAGATTATAATATAACTGTTCAAAATTGTACAGTAAGCGGAGAAAATAGTTCATCATTATCTTGTGATCAATATAATTATACAGGATTCATATATTTAAACTATCCATATTATTTTGAATATTATACAAATCCAATATATCAAGGGGGAGATGATGCAGCTCAAATAATTCCAGGTTGTCCTTCTTCAAATAATTTATTAAACAATACATACTTTAACTTTACAGTAATTTTACCAAATGGGGAAAGTATAGTTACTAGAACAGATTGTCCTGGATCTGGAGATCCAGATTGGGGTCAGAACTTATGTGATCTAAATATAGATAATTATGACACTAATACTGGAGATTATACATATTATGGGGAATATTATTATGATAATACTTCATTTAATCAACCATTTATTAACAATCCACTACAAGTATTAGAAGTTACTCCTGGAGAATTTACTAATCAATCATGTTCCCATGCGATAACAATAACGAATGCTAATTCAAATTCAAATCCTTTATCTATATATTTCTCATATTATGGACCATATTCAGGAACATATTATACATATTACAATGGAATATATGTTTTAGCACAGAATACATCTGTAGGATTTAATGTAAGTGGTGGATATAACAGGTTGTGTAGTGATGGTGCTACATGGAGTTATATAGCTTCTGTTGCTGCTTGGTTATACAGTTCAAATCAATATTATAATCCAAGTTCATTTCAGTATGTACAAGGTATATCAAATTCAGCATTCAACTTCACGCAATATAATATAGATAGAAATACTGTTTATAATATATATCCAAATGAAGGATTATTAATTCCAGGATTTACATTAAGTTCTTACTTTACTTTATATAATTTTAGTATAAATGATGCAGGTTATTATGTAATATATCAAGATTATATAAAAACAAGATGTATTAATCCAGCGAATTATATATGTGATGCAAATGGAACTTTATGTAATATTGGTGATATAGTAGGACAGGCAGAAGGATGGTTACCTATATATCCAGAACCGGGATATTATTTATTGGTAATAAATCCAAATGCTACCGTATATTTACAAAATTTAACATATTATCCATATATTTATAATACAAATCCAGGTGATGCAATTTATATTGGTAATATAACAAATGTTGGAGTAGGAAATCTTACAATAAATGTAAATTGGAATCTTCCGAATGATCCAAATAATAGTTTCTTATTACAACAACAGCAATATTCTCCATTATATATTTATTTCCCAACAAATCTATGTTCACATCAAGATTGTACAATAAATTATAGTGTAACATATCAAAATGCATATGGATTAACCGTATATAGTCCAGTAACATATTATGGATATGTAAATATAAACTGGGATACATTAAATATATATACTAATCCATCATTAACTCAAGTAACATATGGACAACCTTCAAATATAACTATAGCAGTACAAAATACAGGACCGGTACCTGCTGAAAATGTATCTGTACAAAATATATATTATAATTCAAATTGTATACAAATATTAAATACTGGTGGTCAAATAAATTCATTAAATCCAAATCAAACAGGTTATTTGAATGTAGAAATTAATATAACAAACTTATATTGTTCTCCACAAGATTATAATATAACATTTACAATTTATGGATGGAATACATATATATATAATTATTCAATAATATTACCAATAAGCTATATAATTTCCCCACCAAATGGGGCACAATTACAATCATTAACAACATTTAATATAGTAGATGATAATGCACAAACATGTTATATAATATTTAATGGAGCACAATTCTCTAGAAATTGTAATTCAGACTTTGTATATCAACAATATATGTGTGCAGGATCATTATGTAATACACAAATTCAATCAATAAATAATTATGCAGAATTCTATGAAAATTATATATATTATAATTATTTAACTAATCAATCATCAATAATGGGAATAGCAGTTGCAACAAATGTAATAAGTTTATATGTTGGACAAGAATATAAATATCCTGTCTTAATAAAAAATCTAGTACCAACAAACATTCAATGTTCTCTAATACCAATTCCATCAACTACAAATAATAAAGCAATTGTTACTAACTATAGTATAAATGGAATGATTAGTAATAATTTTGTTATAAGTCCTTATGGATCTTCAGAATTGGATATAAATATTTTGGGAGCTTCTAGTGGTGTAAGTAGTTTAATATATGGTATAACATGTAATTCTACATATGGTTCCTCATCATTTAGTACTCAAGTCCCAATATATATATTGGGACCAAATAATGTAATAGCAAACTATACACAATCTCAAATAGTAGTATCTGAAAAAATATCTCCAACAGATTTAATTGGAATAGGGGGTTTAATAATAGGATTACTTGCTTTGTTTAATATAATCTAATTTTTTAAATCTCTTTCTTATTTCTAATATTGCATCATGAATTGCAGCGCCCAAAAATAATGTTGTTAATATATATAATTCATATAAATATGTAATCATTCCAATTATTGCTGGTATTATTCCAAATATTGATAAATATATATGATGAATTTTTGCTCTATATTCTTTTGTCTTTGTTTTAATTTCAATAAAGAATTCTGGTGAAAATTTTCTAATTATATAATCTGCTGAAAAATATCCTATGAGGAATGATAAACTATAAGTCATTATAGTAATATCATTCATTTTATTATAATATCTTTATTATTTTAAAAAATTATATCATATAAATTAATTACATGGATCTAAAAATAATAAGTAGGGAAAATAATCAATTATTAAATAGAGAAGAAATTATTGTTTTGATAGATCATAAAAATGAACCAACACCAAAGAGAGATGATATAAGAGAAAAAATTTCAGCAATGATTGGAAAAGACAAAAATTTAATTGTAGTAGAAAAAATATTAACAGAATTTGGAAAGCAAAGATCAAAAGCATTTATAAATGTATATCAGAATGAAGAAGATATGAAAAAATTAGAGCCAAAACATATATTAAAAAGGAATAAAATTATACAATGAGTGAAAAGAAAGATTTGAAAATATTAAAATTATATAAGGTTGAGGATAATAAAGTAGTTAAATTGAAAAAAATATGTCCAAAATGTGGAAGATTTATGGCAGAGCATAAAGATAGATATCATTGTGGATATTGTGGGTATACAGAATTTAAGCAAAATATAGAAAAAAGATATATAAAAGAAATTGGAATACAAATATAATATAAAATATTTTGGTCCTATTAGATCTTTTATTGGTTTAATGTTTCAGTTACCAAAAAAGAATACAATATATATTTTAGATTTAAAAAAAGATGTTGAAGATGGGTTTGTTCACACATTTTTTTGTTTAAAACCATTAGATATTTATTTATATAATTCAAATTTTGAATTAGTTCAATATTCTAAAAAGTTAAAACCATTTAAAATTTTAATTCCAAAGAAAAAATTTAGGTATATAATTGAGGGTTTAGATATAAATGATAATATGTTAAAATATTCAATAGAATATTTAAAATCTCTGTAAATTATTAGTTAATATTTCTATCTCTATAAATAATTTATCGATCATACTTTTTATTTCTTTTATTCCATTATTTATCTGTCCAATTATTTCAATTTTTATGTTTGGTGTTATATATGGATTTCCACTTATTTCTTTATAATATAAAGTTATATAATCTTTTATACTTTCTAAAATACTTATTAATAATTTCATTGAATTTATTAAATTATTAATTTCTTGCATTTGATAATTATATAAATAGTAGTAATTTCCACTAATATTCTTTTCATATTCATTTAAACTCTCCAATTGCAAAACGTAGTTATTTATCTGTGATAATAAATTTCTTATTTGAGTTAATAATTGATTTTCTAAATCCTGAATGTTATCCATAATTAATAAATATTTTAATTATTTTATATTTTTTCAGGGAGGAGGTGTATTCATCATTTATTCAGTCGCGCGCAACATCATCATATAAATTTTAATATTCCCTCCCTTTTATTTTTATTTAACATTTCTTTTATTGTTTTAAAATCTTGATCAAAATATTCCCTCCATTCTTTATGATATAAAGTAGATGCTGGATGTAATGTTGGAATTATTGTAATATTTTTTCCCCATTTATTTACTCTAAATATTTTTCCTCTTAATTTTGTTATTGAAGAGAATTTTAATTTAAAATAATCGAAAATCCATTTTGTTGAATAATGACCTAAAGTTATTATTATATCTGGTTGAATTATTTCTAATTGTTTTTCTAGCCAAATAGAACATGCTTTTATTTCTTCTTCTTCAGGTTCTCTATTTTCTGGAGGTCTGCATTTAATAACATTAGTTATATATACATCTTTTCTATCCATATTTAATATATTTTTTATATTTTCAGTTAATACTTGTCCAGCTTTTCCAACAAAAGGTTTTCCCTGTTTATCCTCTTCTCTACCAGGTGCCTCTCCTATAAATAATATCTTTGAATTTGGATTGCCATCTCCAGGAACATAATTTGTCTTAAATTTATATAAAGGACATCTTGTACATTTTAATATTTGATTATTTATTTCTTCAAGCATTTTTTCTTTATCCATTAAAAATATAAGTATGATAATTATTTTAGTTTAATGTTTGCACACGCTCAAGGTGAATATGATAAATCAAAATGGATAATAGTAGGAATCCCATCTGAAATTGGTAGTTTATCTCATATAAAAAATTATATTGAAGGGCCAGAATCTATTAGGGATGCATCTTATAGAATATTTTCTCCAATATTTGGAGAAATAAATATGGAAGAAATATATGATTATGGTGATATTGATTTAGAAGATATAAAGGATCTAAATAAATTATATGAAAAAATATACAATGAAATTAAAAAGATATATAGAAAAGATAAAAAATATATATTTTTGGGAGGAGATCATTCAATAACATATCCAATATTAAAAATTATTAAAGAAAATTGGGAAGATTTTTATTTATTGTATTTTGATGCCCATCCAGATATTCATCCAGATCCGTATCCAAATTATCAAAGTTTTATTTATCATTTAATAAAGGAAAATTATATTGAACCTGGAAAAATTATTTTTGTTGGTATATCTAATCTATCATTTGAAGAAAAGAATATAATAAAAGAATGGGGGATAAAATATTATAATCCTTTAGATGTTTGGGATAATATAAAGGAAATTTCAAAAGAAATATCGGATATATTGAAAAATAAAAATTTATATATTTCAATAGATATAGATGTATTTGATACTGGATGTGGACATTGGTTGGAAGGTATTGGGATTAGACCATACCATTATTTTAAGATTATAAAAGAATTAAAAAATATTAATTTAATTGGTTTTGATTTAGTAGAATTATTTTCAAATGAAGTATGTGATAATTTAGCATCAAAAATAATAATAGAAACTATTGCAATGTTCAATAATAAATTATAATTAATCTTTGAAAATTTTAAATATGCTTTTTATATATGGAATGTATATAAACTATTACTAATCCCATAATTGCTAATATTAGTAAGTTTATTGAAAATAAAATTATGAATAAAGGAAAATTAATTAAATTTCCTTGATAAATATAGTAAAAATAATTTATTAAATTCATTAATATAAATGGTATTCCTGAAACAATTCCTAAAATTATTTTTTTACTGTCTGGAAACCTATGATATAAATATGCGTGAATTGCTGTAAAGAAAAATAAAAACATAATTATAATATTTTGAATAATGTAAATTATATTGATTTTTGTTAAGAAAAATAAAATTGTAAAGAAGATAAATGAAAATATTATTAATATTAAAATATACATTGTGAATCCTTCTGGTTTATTATCAAATATTCTTTTAATCATTAACAATAAAATAAATTCTAATATTGAGAATAAAGATATAGTAAATAATATTAAAATATTTTGAGCAATTAAAGAAAGTATTAACTGTATAAATATAAAAAGAGAAATTATGGAGAAAATAATTTGGTTATATTTGCTTAAAAAATTTAATGAACCTAAATGATATACTTTTTTATCATCCAAATTGAATAAAAATCCTAGAAGGGATATAAAAAATAGAGAATAAATATTTATAATATTGTATAATGTTATAAATAAAATATATATTAGAGAAATTATTAATATTATTATTTGTTTTCTATTTATAGATAATTTATTCTCTGCAACAAAATTTCCAAAGAAATAAAATAAAATAAATGAAAAAAATACATAAACAAAATATTTAAATAAAATATTATTAAAAATATTTAATATAGGCAATAAAAAAATTAATAAATATAAAATTTTTATCATATTAAATTTTGTGTTTTTCAAGAAATAATATAAAACAAAGAAGTAAAATATTCCAAATAAGATATAATATAAATTTGTAAAAAATAACATAGATATTGGGAATATTATTAAATATAATATAAGTATATGCTTATTGATATTTTTGTTTTCATCGATTAATCTATCTATAATGGTTTCACCCATTATATATAGAAATTCATTAAAACTTTTATGCAATTCTAAAATATGTTTGATTAATTCTTTCTAAATATACTGTTACAAGTTGATAAAATGTAATATTATTTATTGAATAGCATGGTATATAATTGCATATAATATCTCCATTTGTATTTTCTGTACATGTTATATTTCCAGATAAATTTGTTGGAAATAAAAATACAAAAGTTTGATTTGAAATATTTTCATTACTTAAACAGAAACTATATAAAAAATAATAAAAATCTGAATAATAGTTTTTACATATAGTTAATTTAATATAATCTAGAGAATAATACAAAGAAATTGGATATGTATATGTATTGCAATTTCCATTAAAATTTATTATTCCAAAACTATAATTATCTATTTCTGCCCTAAATGTATAAGGAAATATTGTACAATTTGGAAGTTCATTATAATATATTTGATTAAATTGTTCCAATTTTTCTAATGTTGTAAAATATATTGGATAATTTGGATATCCCAAACAATTTGGAGAAAATAGATCATATATTATATCTTGTTCATATGAAAAGGATGTTTGTTCTTTATAATTTGTTAAATTTATATTAGAAAATATAGCTAATAAAATTATCATTCCAACTAAAAATAATACAGTTAATATTGTTATAAATATTATAGATAATTGTTCTTTCATTTTATTTAGTTATCTAGAACATTTCTTATATCCTTAACTTCTTCTTCACTTTATCCATATAAAGATTAACTAGATGGTTGTGATACACATTCATTTGGAAATGATATGGTTTCTGGACATGTTGGATTATTCGGACATTCGCCAGGTAAACAGGCAGGACATTGCTCTCCACCAATTATACATAGATAGCATTCAATTGGGATTGAATAATAATATTGAAAATTATATGTTAATTCATTATCTTGTTGATTTGTATTTACATTACCACAACCATTTTGGGGAGAACATGAATATTGTTGATTCTCTAATGTACAACTTTGAGATATTACTTGATTACTTATTAAATTATATGTCTCAGTACAATCATATACGCAATTTAAATAATATTGATTTGTTACATTTTCATAAAAAACTACCGAAGTAATTGTTATTGTTTGTGGATATGTATTACCATTATAATATACATTATATTGGTTATCAGAACATTGTAATATTACCTTACACGCAATTTCTTCAGGATTTAAACATATCTGACATAACGGTATGTTTTCACATTGATATGGAATTACAGTTTCATTACATTGAATATTTGGATTATTTGAAAATTGCTCAAATTCTTGTGCACATGTAGATGTTGGATTATTATTCAATGTATTTAAACAATCTTGATATGAGCAATCTGAAAATTCTCCATTTTGAGAGAACTGATATGCTAAGTTATACAAATAGAATGCAGGATTGTTTGTTATATTTGATGTACTTTCATATGGAATTATTGAACCTGAAGAAGGTCCTGTAATATTTATATATAAACCTTGAACATAAACAGGAAAATTATAATTGTATTCTCCAGAAATTATATTGCTACAATCTCCAAAAATTCCTGCCTGATAATTATTTGAAAAATTGAAAGATATATTATAGGGATAATAATATTGATATGAAGTTAAATATTGTTCTCCAAAAGTTAATAAAGTTTCATATCCAGAAGTTAATAAATTATTATAATATTGAAGTGCATTTTGACATGATTGAGGTAATATACATCCGTAAGGATAAGAAGCCCATTCTTCATTTCCCCATCCATTTGTACCAGCTACATATGATTCTGCATAACCTTCTTGTGTTAATAATGTTTGTAAATATCCTAAAAGATAATTTGATAATGTAGATAATGAAGTAAATCTATTAAAAACAATATTTTGATTATAATTATATGTTAATGCATAAAAAGATAGAAGGATTATTAATATAGCAATTGTTAGAAATAAAACCACGTAAATAATTTCTACTTGATTTCTCATATTTTTAATTTAACATGCAAATATATAAATGTTAATATAAGGATTGGTGTCACTAATCCATGTATAATTCCAAGTGCCATTAATATATTTGGTATAGATATTAGATGTATACTACTTGGTCCTCCAAAATATACAGATTCGATAAATTCTCCAGTTATATTTTGTAATAAAATTAAAATACCGATGGAAATACCTAAGGCTTTTGTAATTGCCTTTTTACTATTTTTATATATTCTATGATGAATTCCCATCAAGAAAAATAGCATAGCTATTAGATATCTAGTATGTAAAATTACAGAAGCAAAGTCTATATATGTTAAATATAGTTCTCCAAAAAATATTATTAAAACCATAGTAAAAAGTAATAAGTAATTTGTATAATCATTATATCTTAAGTTTCTATAAACTAAAAAGTAAATTATAAATTCGTATATTGATAAAAATATTAGAGATTCATATTCATAGATACTATATTCTCCAGCTGAACTTTCTATAATTAAACTATTATAAAATGATAATTTGTATATAGCAATGATAATCTGTAATATTATTATAATAAATAATAATAGAAATATATACTTTTTGTATTTATATATTTCAGATAGTTTCCTGAATATTTGTGTTTTTGTTATTAATATTTCATTGCCATTAAAGTACATAACTAAGAATAAGAAAATTGCAAAAACAATAAATAATAAAGTATATATTGTCTCAAAAGTGTAAAAATTTAAATATGCATAATTAATGAACAAAGCTACTATATAGTTTGCTTTTGCATCAAGATCTGTAGTTGCAGAATTATAAATAAATTCTAGGAAAAATTGTATTATAAATAATATTATTGAAGTTATATAAAATATTGATGATTTTTTTGAAATATAAAAGTTATTTTCAAATAAATAATATCCCATAGAAAATGCTATGAAATAAAATACCCAGTAATTTATTATATAACCAAATATTGATGGAAATGGAAATGGTAAAGGTAAATTAGTATAAATTCCAAAGATTCCAATTGGTATATATAATGGAAATATTAATTTATATATTAAAGATGTATTCTTTGAATTTTTTAATATAAAAGATAATAAGAATAAATAAATTGTGCCAAAAATAATTATATTAATATTAAAGTTGCTAATATAAATAAAAAGTAAAAATAATATTAAATATATGAGAAATAAGATTTTATCTTCTTTTTTTACCATACCGTTAATTTAGCAACTAGATATCCGCCTAGGAATGGTATATCCATTGGTAAATATATATAAGAAACATATATATTTATATTTGGGGGTATTGGGTATCCTAGACTCATTGATTCTCCACTACCTTCATAAATATATGAATTTAGTTCTTCAACATTTCCAGTATTTGTAATACAATATACTCTTGCCATTGCAATACCATTTCCTCCAGGATGAGGATCATAATATACTCCAGAAATTATAAACTGATTTGTATTTGGATCTCTATCATCTATTACCCATTGAGTAATATTAAATCTATAAAATCCTTCACTATTTATATTAATATTTCCTAAATAAACTAGAGGACATTCTTTTCCAACAATAATTCCACTTACATTTTGTATACTATCAAATACACCAGTTGGGCAATCTATTATTTCTCCATTTAAATTATATTCACAGAAAGGATCTGCTGCTAAAAATACATAATCAGGTTCTCCACTTTTATTCAAAAATGAGATATACAATCTTATTACTTCATGCCATGGATAATCTATAAATACTTGTTGGCAATTTGGTGGTATATTTACTACACCTCTATAAAATGCTCCAACAATCATTTCTTGACCTCCACATTGCTGGGAAGGACCTGAATAGCTTGTATGAAATTCTTCTTGGCATATATCATCTAAATATTGTTGTGGGATTATAAATTCTGCTAATCTATTTATATCAGTAGCAGTTTTATAAATAGGAGGGCTTTGATAATAATATGGTATAGATGTTAAATATATATTATTAGTCACAGGACAAGATCCAGCAAAAATACATAAATATCCAGAAAAGAAAGAGGGTAAATAATAGGTAGGTTGCGCTGGAGTACCACCTCCACCTACATAATTTGGAAATAAATTCCATTCACCTTGAGGACAATATACAGAGGCTTCTGTAAAATTATAATTTGGAAATATTTTTGTTAATGGTGTACAGAAACCAGTTTGTACAGCTAGAGATTGGGTCATTCCATTATATAATGTTGGTAATCCCCACGAACTTATCGATCGAGATTGATGAAATGGTGCTGTTGCATTTACCCATCCTGCTCCATATAAGGTCTGCTGTATTGGCGTATTAGAAAATGGATTATATACATTTGGTAGATTAATATTTTCTGTATAATTATTTACAAAGAAATATGTATAATTCCACTCATACCATTGTGTACCATCAGGATCTGGAGGGGGATTCATTGAACATGGATCCCAATTTCCAAGATTACCACCCATTATAAACATCTGAACAATCCATCCAGTTACAGGAGGAAGGAAATATATTGTTAAGTTCCATCTATTTCCATATATACTATCAAAATAATTTATTAAATCTTCCGATATGTTTGTACATATATTTTGATTTATACAATATGTATCATTTCCAGAAGATGAAAAATATGATAATAAAAATGCATAAGATAAATTAACTTTATTATCATAGATATAAGGTAATAAATCAATGCTATTTTGAATTGTTAATGTATATTGATTTTCTACATTATATGTTTGTGTTATTTTAGAACTATAACTGGTTGATAAAAGATAAACTAAAAGAACTAATAAAATTATTATTGAAATAATAATAACAAATGCTAATATATTTATCTGATTTTTCATTTTAGATAATATAAAAGAATAACTAGGCCTATTATAATTATTACTATTACTATTGCTACTGGTAAAACTAAATTAACATTATTGTTTTGAATGCTTACTTTTGGTTGTGGATAAATTAATTGCTGAGTATTGTTTGTTACATTTATTTGAGTTTGATTTATGCATTCAAATACACCTGTACATGATATATAAACAATACTTGGTGGTGGACATTGTTGTAAAAATTCTTGATATAATTGATCTAATGAATAGTTATATGGGCATCTAAACCAATCTCCTTCAAATGATAAGTTTTCTGGACAATATCCGCACATATATTCTGTTTTATATACATATAATACGGTCTGATATGAAGCATTATTTATCAAATAAGAAGGTGGTATATATGGTGGATTAAAACATGGATAGATTTGATTTGAACATGGTGAATAATACCATGGAGTATTTGAACAATTTAATAAACTATTACAATATACTCTTGGAATTATAATTAAATCTTGATATGCCGATGGAGGAATTAATGTATATGGACTAACTAATGTTCCATTTGGATATTCACAATAACTACTATTTACATATATTAATCCATAATGGGCACAAAAAGAATATTGAGGAGGTACTTCATTTTCATAATATTGTAAAGCATTGAAGTATGTACCATTTACAATACAATAAGATCCTGTACTATTTATATAATATATTCCTCCACCATATTCACAATAAACTGCAAATGGATTCTTCATAGAATATATATTATAGGATAAAATTATAAAAAAGAGAATAAATAATACTATTAAATATTTATTGTGAAATAGTGACATTTTGGATTGCTACAAGGTCTCCATAAATTTGGCCAGAAAAAGGTGTACCAATGAATGTTAAACCATAGGGAGATTGATCAAATGGTACAAGCAAATATCCATCTTGCATCCAATAAACACCTCCGCATGCTATTCCTGGTGTGTTAAAAACTGATTGTAGATAAGTATTGCAATCCTGATAATTTTGATATAGTTCACCGCACTGAGTAGGATTGCTTAGTATAGATACTGGTACTCCGCTTGTAGTAAGAACTATACAGTTTGAATTATCCCCCCATTCATTCTCAAATATCCAACAATCTGGTGTTCCATATACTTCTTGACATATTTGAGAATATATAGTATTGCCAGTAGTATAGCCAACTAATAACATTGCATGTCCGGAACTGGATACTATTTGCTGTGGATCTATATTTGGATTTGATCCACCACTTCCTGCTAGCATCCCAGCAGCAACTAATGGCCCATAACATAATAAATCTTGAATTACTTGTTGATCTGTTAAAGGTCCGTTTTGTTCAAGATCTATAACACCTTGTGAATAATATAATGGAGAGCTGGGCCCATTATAGTTTTGATTACATACATCACCAGGATAACTTTGATCATTATTTTCTGAACAGTTAGCTAAAGTAGAATCATAATAGTTCCATCCTGGATCAGGTGGAATTCCGTATTGAGATGTAAATAATATACCAGAATATGGCCAACCACCATTACAACCTATATTGTTATTACAATAGCTTGGTGCATTTGGATAACCATTATTGCATTCTATTGCTAAGTATGCTGGAGATAATTGCAATCCTTCATTTGGATTATTATTTCTTATCATATATATTGAAGCAATTCCATTTGCAGATGCAAATGCCCAACAGTCTCCACATTCTCCTTGATCTCCTATTGGAGGTAAATAATTATTTCCATTTACATTACCCCAGAAAAAGTTTGCCTGTCCAGTATACTCAAATAAGCATTGAGCATTTTGATTAATATTATTATTATTGTTATTTCCTCCATTATTTTGATTATTATTGTTTTGATTATTTCCTGGACTTACATATACGAGAGTTCCACTTGGTAAATATTCATTTAATATTGTAATTGAATTTTGAAGATTTGTTGTGATAAAAACAGTATTATTTGTACTAACAAGATATATATAATTGTTTGGATATAGGAAACTTACATTTTGATTGTTATTATTATATAATGTTACATTCTTGTAAAAATTAATTGTATAATTATTGTTGTTATATTGTATTATTAATTCTGTACCATTTGTATATAATATAACTCCATTTGGTATATTAACTTTTACATAATATGTACCTTGAATACTATTTATTGTATTTTCTAAATTTTGTAAGTTATTAATAAAATTTTCAAATATTAAATTTTCTTGCTGTTTTTTAACATTCATGGAATATTGATAATATATTATAAAAGCTAAAGATATAATTATCAATATTATTGCCACTGAAATTAAATTTAATTGATTTCTTTTCATTATGAGTTAATAATACTTAAAAAAATTTTAAAAATTTTTAACTTGGATTTTCTATATAAATTGTTACTTCTGTTGGAGTTGTTTTTTCAACAAGTAATGGGATTTTTTCATTTGGATTTCCATAGGATAATTCATAAAATAATCCAGAAGTATAGTATTGAATCATATTATTTGTTGTATTTATTATTATATTGCATGGTAATGTATAATTGTAATATTCATCATATATATAACAACTTAATAAACTATTATTACCATAAATATAATTTAAATACTTGTTTATTTCAATATTAATATAAATTTCTGTTCCATTGTTTGAATAACATACGCTTTCAATTGTTGTATATAAATTTTGGCAAGATGATATATCTTGATATAATAATTGAGTCTGATTATTTATGCTTGAAAATTTAAAATATAAATATAAAGATAAACCAAAAGCAATAATTGTTACAATTATCCAAAGCCATTTATCCATTTTTATCCTTGGACATTAATATAAACATAATTTCCTGTCGAATATATTAATATATATTCTCCCGGATTTATATTATAATTACAATTTTGCATTACTACATTTGGATCTATACTACTTACATTATTTATTAAATCCTGACATGTAAATGGATTTCCTTGATAATTAATTAAATAACAAAGACCCTGAGCTTTTTTATAATAACATGCTACTATATCCATTGCAACATCTTGTATTGAACTTACATTTGTTTCTACTACTGTTTGTGTATTATTATATTTTGGCATTATATTATTAATATAAGAAGTTATATTTCCTTTCAATAAAAATATTATTCCTAAAATTACTACTGTAACAATTATTCCTATAATTATTAAGAAGGTATAATTAATTGGAAGTTCTTGAGACTTTATTGCCATATTACAATATAACTATTGTTATATATTATAAATATACTATTGTATGGATATATATTTCCTTCATTATTATTTAAATAGAATATAATATTGTTTGGATTAAATGCGGTATAATTTTGTATATATTGAATTAATATTGATGAACTAAGAGTAATGTTCTCATCTATATAAATATCATAACATATGTTAAATAATTTATTTGTATTTACATTATTATTATAGCAATTTAATATTAATCCTGTTATATCTGAATAAATTGTATCATTACTTTCATTTGTATATATAACATTTATTGCTGAAGGATAATATTTTTCACATGATGGAGAAAAATCTCCTTGTGATATTAATGTTTGACAATAATATGCTTGAGAATTATAAAAAAATTTTGTAAAAATAATATCTAATATAACTACAACAGATATTATTGCTATTATTATAATAAATACAGTATCTATTGCTATATCATTCTTCATATATAATTAATACTTCCGTTATAAATATATATAATTCTATAGCCTGCAGGTATTGTTATTCCATTTATTGTACAATTTTCATTAAGAAATACTTTAATATTAATTATTTCATAAAAGCTTTTATTATATAAATTTTCTAATTGTTGGCAATTAATTGTTTGTATACTATTTCCATTCAAATTATTTTTTATTTTATAAATATAATAAAAAGAAAATAGACCAGCAGCTATAATTAATATAAAAGTTATTATAATCCAATATATTGATTGTTGTAATTTCATAATTGTATATTTGTTGGTAAATATGGGCCAAATACTGTATATACTATTAATATTCCTATTATTGAAAATATTACATAAAATATTGTTCCGAATAATAAATTTCTACCTATATAATATGATGTCATTATATTATCAAATCCATATTTTATTCCAGCACTCATATATGAAGTTATTATTACATATTCTATAAAAAATATACCAATTATTGCTTCAAAAAATGTTGGTGGTATTAAATTATATAGATTAAATGTATTTACAATGAAATTAAATAAATTTGTTCCTCCACCAAGCCCAAAAGATTGGTCTATTAATTGAAAGAAATATGCAAGTGCAAAAAGCATAGAAACTACTCCATTATTAAAAATTGTAACTATTGCGGAAATTAATGGTACTAAATTTCTTGATGTCATATCTATTAATCCAATTATTTCATTTAATGTTTTCCTTACATTATATCTTATATTATCTACATTTTCCAAATTTGTTGATATATTATATGCAATTTTTGATAAAACTTCAGGACCTTTTGATGCAGAAGTAACTAACAATTGCATAGATTCTCTTACTAATTTTGATGGATATAAATTTAATGAACCGATTTTTGGATCGAATATAGAAGTACTTAAATCATAGCCTTTTCTCAAATTATATAGTGTTGTTTTTAGAAAGCTTTCCATAACTCCAGAAGATTTTATTATTTTATAATTATAATATGTCTTCTCAATTACTATTTCAAATGGATAGCCATCTTCTAATAATGATGCGAATTCATATACAACAATTGGAAATTCATTTTCTATTTCTTCAATTTGATATATTTTTTTAACCTTTTGGAAAGATGTTAAATAATAATAAGATCCTACACCTAAACCTAATCCCAAAGGTAATGTTAAAGTTAAAACAGAATATATTAATGCTCTATCCTGGTAAACTATATTTAAATAATCACTTAAGAATCCTTGTGGAATAAATGTAATTTCTATAGCTAGGGAAATTAAATGATATATTCCAAAAATTGCAATTGATCCCAATATTATTGAAATTATTATTGCTGGAACTTCTTTATTTCCAATTTTAAATTTTCCAGATTTTGGTAGATCTCTTGCTAAAGATAAATCTGGAACAGAGAATGCAAATGGATTTTTTGATAAGAAGTTTTGAATTATTAAAAATGTAATAACAGGTAAAATTATTATATATGAAAATGCTATGAAATAGAAACTTACAGTATTTAATAAAAATACAGATATTATTGGTAACATCATTAAACTAACTATTGGCATCATTACTAAGAAAGATACTATAACTGTTGCTGGTTCCTTTAAGGCATCTACATATAATTGAGATTTTTCTAGGGATTTCTTTAGTACCCATCCTAAAATTCTATCTAATAATTTATTTATATCATCAATAGAATTCTTATATTTAATATTTACAATATGTGTCATTGCATATACAAAATCTGGACTTAGATAAAACCATCTTCTATGATAATATTCTAATGCAGATTCAATATCATTAAATTTATTTGTTTCTAAATTATATAATAATGATTTAAAGTCTGTTGCAATATAGCCTTTCATATAATATGCTACATATTTTATTCCATTTTCCAAATTTGGGTTTCTTTTTAGATATAATGATAAATATAATATTATCCATACAATTTCTGATGTTACTTGTATTCTAACAACTTGTGTATAGAATATAGGATAATATGCAAAATAAAATGATAATATTAATAATGATATTAATAAAGAAAAAGCAAATTGAAAACTTATAAAACTTAGAATGAAATATATAATTATAGAAAATAATATAAGAGTTATTACAGAAGAAAATATATTATCTGGATTTGTATTTAGTCTATTTAACCATAAATGAAATGTATATCTTTTATATATTGGATCAGGAGCTTTTATTTTTATTAAATTAAAATTATTATAAAAATACTCAAAAAAACTCATTACATTAGCTTGTTACACTTGGTATATTATTCAACTGGGAATATGGTACTTGCAATAAGAATTGACATAATGGCATTCCATTGACATTATTATTTATACCCAATGCTGTGCAATTTCCAGTTACTGTTAATACTTCATTATTAACTGTTAAATTCAAATTACAATTATCTGCAGTATTATAATAGTTAATAATATTTAATAATGCACCAAATACTTGGTTTGTAATCCATGTTGGTAATTGTGCAGAGCATTGTGATGGACCTGGATTTAATATTTGAGATGGAGAAGAAATTTGTATATTTACTTGTCCAGTTGTTGCATTAAAATATGTAGTAGGAGAATAGTTACCGAATACATAACTTGTTGCTTGTAATGGATCATAATATAAATTATCAATATAATTTTGACATTCTAAATACATACAATCTAGAGGAGTTATAGGATATCCCTGATATTGACATTGACTAGAAGGGCCACCATATAATTGTAATACTACACTGCATGGAACAGCATTTGAACAAATATAATATCCAGGACTTACTTCTACAAGTCCATTTCCTATGTCTTCATACTTTGTACAAAATGTTACTTGATCTGAACAATAACTTGAGCAATCTGAAACTGCCTGTTGTATCTGTGTATTTGATATTTGACTAATCTTTGATGTTTGTTGCTGGAATAACTTAATTACAATAACTGCTACTACTAACATTATTATTATTACAAATATTAACTGTACAGCCATATCTATACCCCTTCTTTTCATAATTAAGGATAAACATTTTATTCTTTATAAATATTTTAGTAATATATTATAAATTCTAAATCCCTTTCATTCCTTAATCTTTCTATCAATCTTCTATCAATATCAATAGCACTCTTATTTGAATTTATTGCCAAAGTTCTATCATCAATATAATTGCTTTTTCTTATAACAATACTTCTATCATTTGTTAACAATAAATTTCTTGAACCATATGCAATTATATTATCTATTAAATCATCAACTTTAATTACAATCTTTATCTTTCCTTCATTTAATAAATGATCTTTAAGATCTTCTGGTAAATCTTTTACAGAGTAATTTGCATTTATACCGATTATACAATCTCCTTTTTCAGTTAAATAATTATCTTTAGTAATTTCTAGAGTACTTTTATGCGTTGCCTTTATTAATTTATTTCCTTTAGCTTTTATTACTAATTTCATTTAAGTAATTTAATATCTCTTTTGTAATATTTTTATTTAAATATTTATCAAATCCCTCATATTGAAATATATGATGTAAATCTATCAAATAATATTGATTATCTTTTAATAATAGATCAAATGCAAATATCTGTAAGTCGCATTTTTCCATAATTTTATATCCAATATCTATTATATCTTGATCTAAGTTATATTGTTTTCCATATCCACCTTGACTGATATTTGCCTTAAAACTATTTTTATTAATCCTTTCCATTGCACCAATTGGTTTTCCTATGAAAATTATCCTTATATCTTTCTCATAAGGTATATATTTTTGAAATATTAAATGTTTTATGTTTATTCTTTTTTCTAATAAATATTTTTCTAAAAAATCATATAATTCTTTTTCATTATCTATTTTATGTACAAATTCTCCCCTATGAATAAATTGATGCTTTATTATCATTGGAAATCCTATTTTATTTATTACATATTCTATATTATCTATTGAATATATTTTCACAAATTCTGGAATTTTTATATATTTATTTAGAATACTATAAAATAGGGTTTTTGATATTATAGATTCCTTAACGTGTATTTTATTTATTATTCTTTTTCCATTTTGTTCAAGATATTTTGCTAGAAAGTGTATATCTGATAAAAAATTTGATCCAACGAAAAAGTAATATAAATCATAGTTTAATATATTTTCATTATATGGAAATATATTTTCTTTTTCTATATCAATAATGCTAATGTTATTATAATTTTTTATTTCCTCTTTTAATTTTATTATTCTATAATCTTTTAAATTGGTTTTTGTGAATATAGCTATTCTACCCATTCCTAATATCTAGGAGGTAAAGTTATAAGTTTTTTATAAAAAATAAATAAATGGCTAAATCTGCTAAAAAGTCTAAATCTAAAAAAACTTCTAAGGCTAATCAACCTAAAAAAAGTTTAAGAGAATTATCGGAAATTGATATAACAAAACATTATTTAGTACCAAAACATATAATATTATCTGAAGAGGAAAAGAAAGAATTATTAGAAAAGTATAAAGTATCTTTATCAGATTTACCAAAGATTAAAATCTCAGATCCAGCATTAAAGAATTTAAATGCTAAGCCAGGGGATATTGTTAAGATTATAAGAAATAATCCATGGATTGGAGAAGAGATATATTATAGAGTTGTTGTGGAGGATTAAGCTTATAAAGATATCATATAAATAAATAAAAAGTGGCTAATAATAATATAGATAATTATATCTTATTTTATAAATATTTGGAGGAAAATGATCTTTTAGGAGTACAACTAAGATCGTTTGAATATTTTGTTGATGTAGAAATGACAAAGATTGGAAGAGAATTGGGAACATTCTCTCCAAGATTATTAGCTCCAGGATTAAAGGATTTGCAATTTAAAATAGAAAAATTGTGGTTGGGAAAAGCAGATTTTATGGAGAAGGAGGGTGTTTCTAGGTTAATATATCCGATAGAAGCTAGGATTAGAAAACTTACATATGCTGGAACAGTATTTATGGAATTTTCTGTATATGAAAATGAAACATTTAAAAGTAAATATCAGGTAGCTATTGGTAGATTGCCAATAATGGTTAGATCAAAATATTGCAATACTTATGGATTGTCTGAAGAAGAATTAATAAGAATTGGAGAAGATCCAACAGATAGAGGTGGATATTTTATTATTAATGGGAATGAAAAATTAATTATATTATCTGAGGAACTTAGTACAAATAAATTTTATGTTCAAAGAGAATCTGGCTCTATAAAATATAGTGGATATTTATTATCAGAATCTTTAACTCAATTAAAGGCTCATAGAATGGAAATGACAAAAGATGGTTTATTATATTTATCATTTGAGAAATATAAAAGGGTTCCATTAATACCTTTGGTAAGGGCTCTTGGTTTAGAAAAGGATGTTGAAATAAATCAATTAATTTCTGAAGGAGAAGATTTTGATGAAGTATATATTAATTTATTAGAATTCCAAAACATAAAAACTTCTGAAGATGCAATAAGATATTTGGCTGATAAATTAAAATTAACAGGATCTCCAGAAGTTAAAAAAGAAAAATTATTATCAATATTGGATAATTTATTATTACCAAATATTGGAACATCTCCGAATGATAGATTATTAAAAGCATATAATTTATTAAAGATGGCAAGGAAATTATTATTATTAGCTCATGAAAAAATTGATGAAGATATAAAAGATCACTTTGCAAATAAAATAGTTAGAACACCTGGAGAATTAATTAGAGAATATTTCTTAGTTACTTTAAGAACATTAATGACAGATGCAATGTATCAATATGAAAGGTTAGTAAAAAGGGGAAAGATACCTTCATATACATCTATATTTAGATCAAAAATATTTACTGAAAGATTTGAAAATGTAATGTCTATTGGAAAGTGGACAAGGAATAGAACAGGAATTTCACAGGCTCTAGATAGAACAAATAAGATTTCTGTTTTATCACATTTAACAAGGGTTGTTTCTTCAATATCTGGTGAAGCTGAATTATTAGAAGCAAGAATGGCTCATGGTACTCATTGGGGTAGATTGGATTTAATAGAAACACCGGAAGGCCATGAAACTGGATTAAGAAAAAATAAAACAATATTGGCAAAGATAAGTTTTGAAGAAGTTGATAAAAATGAATTGATTGGAAAGTTAGAGGATATAGGATTGAGGCCAATAATTAAAAATATTTCAGATAAAAAATAAAAATGGCATATGAGGTTTATATAGACGGTATTTTTGTTGGATATGTAGATGATGCTAATAAATTTATTGAAGAATTTAAGGAAAAAAGAAGAAAAGGTATTATTCCATATTTTGTAAATATACATTTTGATGAAACAAGAAATGTTGTAGAAATATTAACTAGAAAGGGAAGGATTTTAAGACCTTTAATTGTTGTAAAAGATGGAAAACCATTATTAACAAAAGAACATATTGAAAAATTAAAGAAAGGAGAAATAAAATGGTCAGATTTAGAAAAGGAAGGTATAATTGAATGGGTTGATCCTGCAGAAGAAGAAAATTTAAATGTTGCATTATATCCCGAAGATATAAAAGAAAATACAACTCATTTAGAGTTATCTTCTTTAGTAATATTTAGTATAGCTACATCTTTGGTTCCATTTTCAAATAGAAATCAATCTGCAAGATTAAATAGAGGTGTTAGGCCACAAAGACAGGCTCATGCAATATATGCTTTAAACTTCCATAATAGATTTGATACAGATATATCAATCTTATATTATCCACAATATCCAATTACTAGGACATTTTCTTTTAATATATTTAAGGATGATTATGCAATAGGACAAAACGTAATTGTTGCTGTAATGACACAAGAAGGATATAATATTGAGGATGCAATTATCATGAATAAAGGTTCAATAGATAGGGGTTTATTTAGATCTGTATATTTTAGATCTTATGAAATAGAAAGATTAAGATACTCCGGAGGATTACAAGATGAAATTACAATTCCAGATCCTTCTGTGGAATTATATAGAGGAAAGGATAAATATAAAAATTTAGAAGAGGATGGAATTGTTGCTGTCGAATCATTTGTAAAACCAGAAGAAGTCCTTGTTGGTAGGGTATCACCTCCAAGATTTATTGGTTTAACTTCTGAATCTATTGTAACAGGTTTAAGAAAGAAAGATTCTTCATTAACTACTGGTAGTGGGGAGGAAGGATGGGTAGATAGGGTTATAATAACAGAATCTGATGATGGAAATTTACTTGTTAGGATAAAATTAAGAGACTTAAGGATTCCAGAACTTGGAGATAAATTTTCTGTAAGGCATGGACAGAAAGGTGTTCTGGGAATGATTGTTGATCCATCAGATATGCCATGGTCATCTTCAGGTCTTGTTCCAGATATAATATTTTCTCCTGCTGGAATTCCTTCAAGAGAAACTTTTGGTTTATTATTAGAATTGCTTGCTGGAAAGGTTGGAAGTTTAAATGGAAGATATGTTGATGGAACACCATGGTATGGAGAAAGTGAGGAAGAATTAAGGAAAGAATTATTATCTTTAGGATTTAGAGAAGATGGAACAGAAACATTATATAATCCTTTAACTGGAGATGAATTTAAGGTTAAAATATTTATTGGAAGCATTTATTATTTAAGATTAAAATATATGGCAAAGAATAAATTACAGGCAAGAGCAACAGGTCCTGTTACATTATTAACAAGGCAGCCAACAGAAGGTAAATCAAAGAAAGGTGGTTTGAAATTTAGTGAAATGGAACATGAAGTCCTTGCTGCTCATGGAGCTTCTATATTATTAAGAGAAATGTATTCTTCCGATGATACAACTATTTATGTTTGTGAAAAATGTGGTTCCCTTGCTGTTGAAGATAATATAAGAAATAGAGTTTATTGTCCTATTTGTGGTGAAACTGAAAAAATATCAAAAGTTAAAGTTTCTTATGCATTCTATTTATTATTAAATGAATTAATCTCTCTTGGAATTTGGCCCAGACTTAAATTAAATTATAAGTTTTAATGATGAACGACATATTTTTCAAAAGAATTTCTGAAATTCAATATTCTTTATTAAGTCCAGATGCAATAAGAAAAATGTCTGCAGCAAAAATAATTGTATCAGAGTTATATGATGAAGATGGAACTCCTATAAGGGGTGGATTAATGGATTTAAGATTGGGAGTAGTAGATCCAAGTTATGTATGTGAAACATGTGGAAAAACTGCGGGAAAATGTTTGGGGCATTTTGGTCATATTGAATTGGCAAGGCCAGTATTACATCCAGAATTTTTACCAATTGTTAAAGAATTAGTAAATGCTGTTTGTCATAATTGTGGTCATGTGAAATTAACAAAAGAAGAAAGAGAATTTGTATTAAATAAAATAGAAAGATATAGAAATTCAAGAAGATGGAATAGATTATATAAATTTATAATCAAGTTTGTATATTCCAAAGCTAAAAAAAGATCAAAATGTCCTGTATGTGGATATGAAAATCCAAAAGTCGAATTTAGAAAGCCATTTTACTTTTATGTTAAGGATAAGGAAAATGAAAGAAGAATGTATCCCATTGAAATTAGAGCAATATTTGAAAAAATACCAAATGAAGATTTACCATTAATTGGATTTGATCCTTCATTTTCTAGACCAGAATGGATGATATTAACGGTTTTACCAGTACCTCCAGTAACAATGAGACCTTCAATAGTTTTGGAAACTGGTGAAAGAGCAGAAGATGATTTAACTCACAAATTAGTTGATATTGTAAGAACAAATCAAAGATTAAAAGAAGATATAACAACAGGAGCTCCACAGGTTATTGTAGATGATATATATAATCTATTGCAATATCACATATTTACATATTTTAATAATACTTTACCATATGTACCTAAAGCTCAACAGAGATCTGGAAAACCATTAAAATCGTTGGTTGAAAGAATTTCCGGAAAGGAAGGGATAATTAGGAGATATTTGCTTGGAAAGAGGATAAATTATAGTTCAAGAGCAGTCATTACTCCAGATACAAAAATAAAACCAAATGAGGTTGGAATACCATTATATGTTGCAAAAACATTGACAGTTCCTGAAAGGGTTACTGAATGGAATATTGAAAAAATGAAAGAATATATATTGAACGGACCTGAAAAATATCCTGGTGCAAATTATGTAATATCTCCAGATGGAAGAAAAAGGATAATTACTGAAGAAAATAAAGAAACACTTGCTTCAATGATTGCACCAGGATGGATTGTTGAAAGACATTTAATGGATGGAGATATTGTATTATTATTAAGATATCCTTCTTTACATAGATTATCAATGATGGGTCATTATGCCAAAATACTTCCTGGAAATACCTTTAGGATAAATCCAATAATATGTAAACCATATAATGCAGATTTTGATGGAGATGAGATGAATGTATTCTTACCAAGAAGTGAGGAAGCAAGAGCAGAAGCAGAATTTTTAACAGAAATATCAAATAATTATATTACTCCAAGATATGGAGATTTTATTGTTGGTATGATCCAAGAAATGATAACAGGATTGTATTTAATAACACAGGATGATGTAAAAATGCCGATTAATCAAGCTGTACAGTTAATATATATGTCAAATGCTAATGATAAAGATTTAGATAAGTTATCTAATATTATTAAAAAAGCAAAAGAAGAAGGAAGAGATTATTTAACTGGAAAAGAAATTGCTTCAGTATTCTTACCAGATGACTTTAATTTTGAAAATGATAAAATAAAGATAGAAAATGGAATGATTGTTAGAGGATATTTGGATTCAAGTTTAATAAAAGCAGAGAAGGGAAGATTATTTGTTGTATTATATAATATGTATGGAAAAGAATATGTAACCGATTTATTAGAAAAATATAGTTTATTAGGAATATATTATCAATATAATTTGGGAATTACAATGTCCATTTCTGATTTTGATTTACCAGAGGAGGCAAAAGAGGAAATAAGAAAGATAATAGATGATACACAAAAAACAGTAGATGATTTATATAAACAATATACTGAAGGTACTCTTGAGAGAATTGCTGGTAGAAGTTTACAGGAAACATATGAATTAAAATCTATGCAGACAATATCTGAAAGTGTTACAAAAATACAGGATGTCCTTAGAAAATATATGAAAAAAGATACAGGTACATATATTATGTCTATAACTGGTGCAAGAGGTGATTGGCAAAATGCTGTTAGAATGGCTGGATCTTTAGGATTTCAAGCATTTAGAGGAAGATTTATAGATTTTGGTTATAGGGGAAGAAATTTATCAATATTTGAGAGAAATATATACCATCCAAAATATCATGGTTGGGTAATAAGTTCTTTTAGAGATGGATTAAAACCATGGGAAATGTTCTTCCATGCATTACCTGGTAGAGACTCTTTAATGGATACTGCAATAAGAACTGCTCAATCTGGATACTTCTATAGAAGATTGGTACTAAGTTTATATGATCTTCATGTAAATGATGATTTAACTGTTAGAGATGCATATAATAGGATTATACAATTCATATATGGGGGGGATGGAGTTGCAGTACATAAATCAATAAATGGAAAATTAGACGTAAATTTACTGGCCCAAATTTTAAAACCTTATGTAGAAAATAATAAAAATGGAACTACCAGAAAAAATAAAAAAGGATCTGGAAAAAATAGAAGATGAAAAATTAAGAAAAATAGTAGAAGATTTTTCATATAAATTTATAGTAGATCCAGGTGAACCTGTTGGTATAGTTGCTGCTCAATCAATTGCAGAACCAACAACACAGATGATATTAAAATCATTTCACTTTGTAGGTATATCTGCTCAGCAGGTTTCTTTAGGTTTACCCAGACTTACAGAGATAACTGATGCAAAAAAGAAAATGAAAAGAAAATATATGATAATAAGGTTATTGGATGAATATAAAAATGATTTAAATGTAGCTCAAAATGTTGCAAAAAAGATAAAGGAATTATTATTAGAGGATTTATTATCATCAATAACAATAGATGTATTTGAAAATAAGATAATAATTATTTTAGACAAGGAAAAATTGAAAAAAGAAGAATTAACATTTGATGAAGTATTTAGAATAATAAAAAAGAAAATAAAGAAGTATAAGGTTGAGAATGATAAGCAAAATATATATGTAATTGCTCCTAAATTATCTGCAAAAGAATTATATTTGCTTAAAGAAATGATAAAGAAAATATTAATAAAAGGAATAAAAGGAATTAAGGATGTAAGTATATATAAAGAAGACAATGAATATGTAATATATACCATTGGATCTAATTTATTGGAAGTCATGAAAATACCAGAGGTAGATTATACAAAAGTATATACAAATGATCTAAGAGAAATAGAAAGGGTATTTGGAATAGAAGCTACCAGAGCTGCAATATTACAAGAATTAGTTAAATTATATGAACAACAAGGTCTTAGTGTAGATGTAAGGCATTTTATGTTAGTAGCAGATATGTTGACATGGTATGGAATATATTTAGGTATAAATAGATATGGACTACATGCAGAAAAAGAATCCACATTATCAAAGGCAGCATTTGAAACTCCAGTTTCTATATTTGTTAGATCTTCAATAATGGGACAATCTGATAAAGTATTAAGTGGAATAGATAATGTTATAATTAATCAACCAATATATTTAGGTACTGGTTTATATGATATATATTTTGTAGGAAATAAGAAGGAAGATAAAGAATAAAAATATTTTTTATATAGATAGATTTTATGGTAACATTTGATGATTTAAGAAAGAAAATTGTTGATGAGAAAAAAATAATTATTGGGTATAATAGAACTTTGAAAATGATTAAAAGGGGGAAAGTAGAAAAGATATTTTTAGCAAAAAACGTTCCAGAAAATATAAAAAAAGATATAGAGTACTATCAGAAATTGGGAAATTTTGAAGTAGAGATATTAAATTATTCAAATGAAGAAGTAGGTCTTCTATTGAAAAAGCCATTTAAAATTTCTGTTATATCTATATTAAAGAATGGCTAATGGATTGTTTGCTGCTAAGAAATTAATTGAAAATAGAAAAAAATTTAGATGGAGTAAAAAGGAATGGAAAAGAAGGATATTAAAATTAAAAGAGAAATATGATCCTTTAGAAGGAAGTCCAATGGCATCTGGAATTGTATTAGAAAAAGTACAGATTGAAAAAAGACAGCCATATTCTGGAATGATAAAATGTGTAAAAGTTCAATTAAAGAAAAATGGAAAAATTGTTACAGCCTTTGCTCCAGGTGATAAGGCAATAAAATATATTGATGAACATGATGATGTATTAATAGTTGGAATAGGTGGACCAAAGGGAAGAACTATAGGTTCAATACCAGGAGTAAGATATAAAGTAATACTAGTAAATGGACAACCTTTAGAATTATTAAGAAAGGGTAAGATAGAAAAAGCTAGAAGATAGTTTTAAGATAGATCATAAAGAAATATTTGTTATTTTTCGATAACGAAAACAATATTTATATAATTTTAATACATAAAAAATAGATGGTATATGACTTATTGATATCTATAGGTTATTTTATTGGTTTTTTAGTATTGGGTGTTATAATAGGTTATTTTGTTGGATGGATAGTATATAAAGTATTGAACTGGCTATTTGCAAAATATATAAAGATAGAGAATTTATATGAGAAATTAAAGTCAACATTTAGCAAAATGCCAGAAATAAATGTAGCAATCTTATTATCATATTTGGTTGGAGTAATATTGGGAATATTAGTATTTAATAGTGTATTATCATTGATTCCAAATGTATTAACAGTGACACAATATTATTATGTATCAAATATATTGCAATTGACAATGATGGTTTCTTCAACATTATTATTAATATCGATAGTTGTATTAATAATAGCAGCTGGTGTAATATTTTCAATATTCTTTACATCATATCTATATATACTAATTGAAGGATATAATTCATATGTAGCAGAATTGTTGAAACTACTATTATTTCTAGGATTTGTATGGATAATAACATGTTATTCTTTAAAATTGTTAGGATTTCAATCTACATTGTTTGATAATATAATAGGTGTATTTGTAATATTATCAATTGGACTAATTGTAATGAAGTATATAACAGAAAATATAAGTGAAAATACATATTATAAAAATGTAAAACCATTTATCCAAGTATTTATATATTCAATATTTGTTATATCATCATTATCAGTATTAACTGTTGGATATTCAAATATTTCAGCAAGTGTAGAAAATATATTTGCATGGGGATTTGTAATATTATTTGTATTAACATTAATACCAGTTTTAGTTAAGGCAATAAGAGAATCAGAATAATTTTTTAATTTATCTTTTAATATTATTTTTAATGGTGAATAATATTAATGATTTGAAATTTCTTGGAAAATGGAAATATGAAATAGATGTAGAAGATGAAACATTAAGGGCATTTATGAATTTGAAGCCATATATTGTTCCAAAAACAAATGGTAGATATCAAAATAGAAGATTTGGGAGAAGAAATATACCAATTATAGAGAGATTAATTGGTAGATTAATGACACCAGGTCATTATGGTGGAAAGCATAAATTTACATCATATTATGCTTCTGGAGAATATCATAAAGTACTAAAAATATTGATAAAAGCATTTGAAATAATTGAAAAAGAAACAAAGCAAAATCCAATAAAAGTATTGACAAAGGCAATAGAAAATGCTGCTCCAAGAGAAGAAATAACAAATATAGAAATGGGTGGTGCAAGATATCCAAAAGCAGTGGATATTTCACCTTTAAGAAGAATTGATTTGGCTATAAGACATATTGTTTGGGGAGCATATCATAGTTCTAGGAATAAAAAGGATATGGCAAGTGCATTAGCAAAAGAAATAATAAATGCATATAAAAATTCTGTAGAATCATTTGCAATACAGAAAAAATTAGAGTTAGAAAGATTGGCTTCATCTTCTAGATGACTTATAAATTATAAATTAATTTTTTATTTTATGAACTTATGGAGTTTGGTACCAAAAAGAGTTTTCTTTACTTCTGGTATAGGTGTAGCAGATGATCCATTGTTAAGTTTTGAATATGCATTGAGAGATGCAAAAATAGAGAGGTTTAATTTAGTTCCGGTATCTAGTATAGCACCACCAAATGTAAAAATTATAGACATAGATGAAGGATTAAAATATTTAAAAGCAGGTCAGATTGTATTTTGTGTTTTATCTAGATTTACTTCAAATGAAGAAGGTAAAGAAATATTTTCATCAATTGGGGTAGCATTACCAAAGGATAAAAAATATAATGGATATTTTACAGAATACTATGGATATTATACTGGAAAAGAGGAAGGATATGCAAAAAATATGGCAAAAAATATGCTAAAGTCTATGTATAATATAGAAATAGATAAGGAATTTGAAATATTTAGAAAAACAAAGGTAGAAAAATATAGTACTGTTATATCAGCAGCAGTATTTGTTCTTTAAATAAAAATTTTTTAAATACATAAACTATAAATATTTTATGTTATCTGTATATGATATTGATAGGGTTGTTTTTGCATCTTCTCTCGCTATACATATTATAATAGCATCAATTACAATTGGAATGCCTTTTGCAATTGGAACATTAGAATTATATGGAATATTAAAGAAAGATGAAAATATAAAAAATTTAGCTCAAAGAATATCTACATTAATATTAGTTTTATTTGCAATAGGAACATTGTCTGGTACAATTGTTGCTGTTGAAATGTATACATTATTCCCAAAATTTATGCAAATAGTGAGTAATACAGCAATTATATCCTTATATATAGAAATTTTAGCATTCTTTATGGAATCTTTATTTATGGGTATATATTTCTACTCATTTAAAAAATATAATAATTCTGTATTGCATCCAATATTTATGTATTTAATCGGAACATTTGCGGCGATGTCTGGTTTTTTAATAATAACATTAAATGCTTTTATGAATTATCCTGTGGGAATTGAATATTTAGATGGTCAATATATTGATATAAATCCATATTCCATATTTTTTACTCCAATAGAATTTATTGAGGTATCTCATGGAGTTTTGGCATCATTAGAATTTGGTTTATCAATATTTGTATTGATTATTTCCTATAAAATATTGAAAGAAAGGGATATTGAGAATATAAAAATATATGGAAAAGCTTTGAAATTAACAATTCCCATATTATTCTTATCAATATTATTATTAGGAATATTTGGAATAAATTCGATAGATACATTAGCAAAATATCAACCAGTTAAGTATGCAACATTAGAGGCTAATTTGAATGGAAATATTTCTAATGCACCCGAAAATTTATTTGGAATTGTTACAAATAATTATACATTAATTGATTCAATACAAATTCCAAATTTGCAAAGTTTATTATTATATGAGAGATTTAATCCAAATACAATTGTTCCTGGAATATATATAAATGAATCTTATATACCTTCACCAAAAAATATTACTATAGCACACAATTCTTTTGATATAATGGCAATATTTGGATTCTTAATATTCTTTATATCATTATATGGATTGATCTCTTTAATATTTTCAAAAGAAGATAAAAAAGATAAAAAATTTACTTTAAATCCAAAATATACATTTTATATGAATAAATTATTATTATATGGATTAATATTATTATCAGTATTATCTTTAATTTCTTTGGAAACTGGATGGGTTGCTGCAGAAGTTGGAAGACAACCATGGACAATATATGGAATACTATTAACAATGGATGCTGCAAATTTAAATCCAGGGGTTGTTCCTATCGCAATAGCTTTTGAATTAATATATATATCATTATTTGTTTTATCTATATGGGCTATAAAAAGATATTTTATTAATAAATTATGATAAACTATTCATTTTACTTTTATACATATATATTTTTAATTGCAACAACAATTTTATTATTTATAGGAATAGAAATAGCCTTGGCATTATCATTCTTTATAAATAAGGATTTATATAAAAAATATGAAAATTTGTTTTTATCAATGTGGGAAATAACAGGTACATCAATTGTTTTCTTTGTAGTACAATATGAAGCTTTATTACCATCATTATTAATCCCAATTGCATATTCATTTTATCCACTAATATTTATTATATTGTTTTTATTTATATTTAGAAATATTGGAATAGGATTTTTCGAAGGGAAAAGTATAAATAAGGAATATAGTAAAAGAGATATATTAATATATTTATTTGGAACCTTGATAATGGCAATATTATTTGTTTCTATATTATCTACAGCTATTACTGGCTATGGTATTAAAATTGTAAATGGAAATATTGTTTGGGGACTTTCCATTATATTTAATTACTTTACATTATTATTATTGTTATCAACAATATTATTTGTTTTAGGTATTCTTGGATATATATTTAATGTAAAGAAGTTTAAGATATATGGATTAATAGGATATTTATTAGTATTATTAGATATATATTTATATGAAAATACAATACCTTATTTATTCTTTTTTCCACTAACAATATTAATAATATTAACATTTTTGAATTTAAAGAATATTATACAAAGAATATTATTCATAATTTCTCATTATTTAAATGCAATAATATTAGAAACATTGTTATTTCCATATATATTTGGAACAATTAATATAAATTCATTATTATCCCAAAGTTTGCCATTATTATCTGCAGAATTTATAGTATCAATTATAATAACAATAGTAGTAATTGGAATATATTATTTTGAAATAAAAACAATTTTAAGTTAGCTTTCAAAAACTTTATTATATATTTCTTTTAATTGGTTTGGAACAACATGAGTATATATTTGTGTAATATTTAATGAACTATGTCCAAGTATTTCTTGTATATATCTTATATCAACACCTTTTGATAATAATGTTGTTGCAAGAGAATGTCTTAATACATGTGGAGTTACTTTTTTATTTATTCCAGCCTTTTCTGCAATATTTTTTATAATTCTTTCTACCTGTCTTGATGATAATGGAAATATATTTTCAGTATTTATTTTATTTATATAATCTTTCAATTCATTTAGTAATTCTTTTGGTATTGGTACTATCCTTTCTTTTCCACCCTTTCCATATACTTTTACAAAACCCTCTTCAAAAATTATATCATTCTTTTTTATTTTTATTAATTCAGAAACCCTTACCCCAGTATAAAATAGAAATTTAATAATTAGTTTATCTCTATAATTATCTGCATTTTCTAATAATTTATTTAATTCATCATATGTAATAAATTTTGGCAATCTTTTATCTACTTTTGGAGCTTTTATTTGCTTTGCTAGATTTTCATTATCTAAAAATTTTAAGAATGAAGATATAGCTCTAACGTATAACCTTAACGAATTAGAATCTAGTTTTTTCTTAACCTTTATTTCAGCTAAAAATTTTAGAATTAGATTTTTATCTAATGAATCATTAATAGATTTTGTATCTACAATAATTATTCCATTATTTATTAGAAATTCTAAAAATTTCTTTACTATACCAAAATATGTTTTTATTGTATTTTTAGATTTTCCCTGTATTTCTAACCATACTTTATATTCCTCAATAATATCATTCATTTATATTTCAAAAACTTTGTGATATAAAAATTTTAAATCATAAAAATATTATAATTTTATCCCTACCTGCCATGCACTGGGGATATATGAACCAGTTCCTCCAGGTAGGGGAGAATAATGATGTGGTTGGCTTGAAACTGAAAAATGATGAATACGGCTACGCTGATAATTTGTTTTCTATAATACCCTTAGCTTCGAAAGAATATTTTCTATATTTTTTAGAATATTCATCAAATATTTCATAAAGTAATTCTTTATTATAGCCATATTTTTTCATTAAATAAGATAGTATTTCTATATCTCTAAGGTCTTTTTCTTCTCTTCTATCTAAATAAGTAAATATTTTATCTACTAAAAGATATTCCATCTTAGCAATATATAATTTTATTTTCCTTTTTCCTATTTTTAGTTCTATTTTATTATATGGAACTTTTTTATCTTTAAATAATATACTTATGCTAGGACCATCTCTATATTTAATTTCAATTCCATCATATCCAAATATTTGTCCTTCTTTAATAGATATGTTTGATAATTCTTTATATATTATTTCTTTTGTATCTATCTTTTTATTTTCATTTATTATAAAATCTATATCTCCAGTTTTTCTATCATAATTTATATTATAATAATTTGCATATGCAGCTACAGCTATTCCACCTATTAATACTGGTTTTTCATTATCAAGTATTTTTAATATACTTTCAAGATTTCTTATTGTAGCCTTATCAGTTAATTTATAATTATTTTGTGGTGACATGTATAAAAAATTAAAGAAATATTTATAAATATTATTAATAATGTACCTACTAAAAAATAAAACTAATCTCTAAATATTCCAAAGCTTTGGATAAAATTATCTATGTAAAACATAAAATTAGTCTATTCTTTAATATTTAGCTTTTCTTTTAATGTTATAGATCTTCTATTTGTAATTTTCAATAGATCTTTTATTGTGTCTTTTGTTGGTACTCCAGTATTTAATGATAATTTTACTAAGTTTTGATATGCTTTGGTTAATAATATCCTTATATTTTCTTTTGTTGGGAATGAAATTTCTACTGTCAATGATATAGCTTTTCTAAATCCAGATCTTAATTGATTTATATATTCTTCTAAAGGTGTTGATAATATATCATATGTATATAATGTTTTTCCGTCATATACTAATAATAATTTTATTTTTACAGGTATTGGAGTTATATTAAATTTCTGTAATAATGATACCAATCCAATATCAACTTTTTGGCCTTTCTTTGCTACCAATGCATCTTCAGTTATAACAATTTTTCCATTTTCAACCTTTGTTTTTATATTGTATTTCTTTAATTCAGTTAATACAGGACCAGGTGTTAAATTTGTGGGTCCAGCTCTTATTATTACATCCTCTTCCAATATATCTCCTTCTTTAGCTGATCTATAGCTTTTATTTTCTTCTAATATTTTGTTTAATAAGAATGGATTTATTTCCTCTTTTGGTAATATTAATAGAACTGTAATTCTTTTATTTTCTTCAATTATATCTATCATCTTTTTAATATTTGGATCATTAATTTTTTCTAAAGCTCTAACAAAAAGGTTCTTTTTAACAACTTTTACATCAATATCCATTTCCTTTAGCTTTTTTCTAATTACTTGTAAAGAATTCGCAGGAATATCCATTATATTTGCTATTCCAATTATCTTAGAACTTGATAATTTAGAATATAAGTCATTTACATATAATACTTTTTGTTGGGATACCATTTTAAATTATTCTTATAGAATTACTCATTGTTAGCTTTATATAAACACTCTTTATGCTATTTTTATTTCCAGGAACTCTATTAATAAAATATTCTAGTACATGATTAGCATTTTCTAATATATCTTCATAATTCATATCTTCAGTTCCAATTGGTATACCAATAGTTTTATGATTCTTTACAACAACTCTAACCATATTTTGTAATCTATTATAAATTGATCTTAAGAAATCTTGATTTGCATTATCTGGAATTATCATTCCATATTTTGGATTTGGCATTTTATTTTTTGTAGATAGATATTTACCTAAATATCTTCCTAAATCTGCCATAGTTGATGCTTGTGCTACAAAAATATAATATCTCCTAACCAATTTTTTTGCTTCTCTCTTATTTTCAGCAATTTCCTTTATTTTATCTTTAACCAATACAAAATCAAATATTTCTTTTGCTGGCTTTTCTAATTCTGGTCCAACAACTACAGCAATTTTTATTTTCTTTCCTCTACCTTTAGGTAATTCAACATATTCTGTAAATCTATTTTCACTTTTGTTCAAATCATATTCTTTCTTTAAATTAATTATTAATTCTACTGTTTGTTTAAATCTTCTCTTTTTTGATTTTTCTATGAGAGATTGTATATTTTTAACATCCATAGAAAAATGAAATATGGAATATATTTAAAAATTATTTTTTAGAAAATAGCTCTATTATATCTCTTATTGATTTTTTAGATGAGAAGTATTTCTTTATATAATGTCTTATAATTAAAAAGATTATAATAAATGATATAATTATCCCAGATATTAGACCGATAAAAAAACTTAAAATATCAAATATCATTTTAATAAATTATCATATAAACCTTGATCTACTTCTTTTATTAATTCTTTTGGATTTTTATTATCTACTGTTAATCCTAAAGATAATGCTGTCCCTAGAACCATTTTTACTGCAGATTTTAAATTATTAGTATTTAAATCTTTCATTTTCATTTTTGCTACCTTTATTATTTGTTCCATTTTAACATTTCCAACCACTTCATCTGGTTTTGTTCTCTTTGCAACTTCTATATTTGCTTCTCTTTTTAATAATGATGATGTTGGTGGTAATCCTACTTCTATTTCATATTTTCTTGTTTCTGTATCTACTATTATTTTTACAGGTACTTGTAGACCTTTAAATTCTTTCGTTGCTTCATTTATCTTACTTATTACTTCTCCAACGTTTAATTTTAATTGACTCAATTTTGGTCCTATATTTGGTCCTGGTTTAGCATTTCCACCTTCTACTAATAATTCTATAACTTCTTTTCCCATATAGATTTGTTTTTTAAAATATATTTTAAAGATTATTATAATGAGTATTATTGATAGTATAAAGGAAATGAAAGAAGTATATGAAACAGCTAATAAACCTAGTTGGAATGAAGTAAAGAAATTGGTTTATATTACATTATTATTCTTTGCATTGGTTTCAGCTATTGTATTGCCTATATTTATAAGTTTACAGTATAGTATAATGATATGCCAATATATGCCATAGTTGTAACATCTGGAAGGGAAGAACTTGTAGCAGATATTTTAGCAAATGAGGGAAAAAATGGAAAGTATGCTATATATTCTATAATGCAAATACCAGGTGTAAAAGGATATCTATTTGTTGAAACAACAAATTCTTTAGAATTACAGAGAGCTGTATTAGGAATAAGACATGTTAGAAGAGTAATACCTCAAGAAATTCCAATAGAAGATTTATTGAAATACTTTGAAGAAGAAAAAGTTAAATATGATATAAATGATATAGTAGAAGTATTATCTGGAGCATTTAAAGGAACTAGAGGAAAAATAATAAATATAGATGAAAAGAAAAAGGAAGTAACAATAGAATTAATTGATGTTCCAGTTCCTTTACAATTAAATGTACCTATAAATAGTTTAAAATTAATAGAAAAATCTAAATAACTTCAATTCCAAGATCACTTTCTAGCTTTTTCTGTTCCTCAGGTTTTATTTCTTTCTCTCCAGATTTTATTCCTAATATAAATGATGGAGGAGCCTTTAATTTTGTAATTGTTAATGATACTCTTACATAGTTCTTTTTATCTTCTTCAAATGTAATACCTTGTATTATTTTTGCTTTTGGATCTAATACAGATTTTACTGTATCCAATATTTTATTTATATCAGTAGGTGTTACATCTGGTGATGCAACAATTCTTACTAATGCAGCTTTTGCTCCTGTAGCATCTACATCAACTAATGGATTGTTTAATGCTCTTTGAACAGCTTCTGTAGCTTTATTTTCTGAATTTGATTCTCCAACTCCAAATACACCATATCCTGAGCCAGCTACAATTGATCTAAAATCTGCAAAATCTACATTTATATATCCTGGTTTTGTTAATAATTCTGTTAGATCTTTTAATGCATTTGCCAATAATGAATCTGCAACTTTAAATGCTTGAATTAATGGAATATTTGGATATAAAGCTTGTAGTTTATCATTTGGAATAATTACTAATAAATCAACATTGTTTTCTAATTTTTCCAAAGAATATAAAGCATTATCCCATATATTTGCACCTTCTACAGAGAAAGGCCATGTACATATTGCAATTACCAATGCTCCCATCTTTTTTGCAATTTCAGCAATAACCGGACATCCACCACCTCCAGATCCCCCACCAAGACCACAAGTTAAAAATACAACATCAGAACCTTCTATTGCTTTTTTTAATTCTTGTTCTGATTCTTTTGCAGCTTCTTCTCCAACTTTAGGATCTTTTCCTGCACCTAAACCTTTTGTTAATTGTTTTCCTACTAATATTTTTTTATGTGCTTTTGTTATTAACAAATGTCTAACATCAGTATTTACTGCTATTAATTCTGGACCCTCAATTCCCATACTATATAATGTAGAAATTGTATTACTTCCACCACCGCCACATCCAATAACTTTTATTCTCTTTGTTGCTTGTGCTAGATATTCTTCCAGCTCTTTATCAAAAATCTCCGTATCATTAACCATTAAATTTTTTTGAAAATAAAATTAATAAAACTATCTTTTTTAGATAATCAAAAACTTTAAATAATTTATATAAACTTTATTTAGATTTTTCATCAATGGTAAAATGGGTTGAGATTGAGTATTCAATATATGATCAAGATAATAGATTATTGGAAAAAACAAATGAACCAGTAATAATCCCTTTAGGATATAATATATTGAATAAAGAAATTGAAGAAAAGTTGGTTAATGCAGAATATGGGAAAGAATATACCTTTTTATTAAAAAGACCTTTTGGAGAAAGAGATCCAAGTTTAATTAAAATAATACCTATTAGTGAATTTTATAAAAGAAATATAAATCCAATACCAAATTTGGTTGTAAATGTAGATAATATGGTTGGTATTATAAGATCTGTAAATAGTGGAAGGGTTATTGTAGATTTTAACCATCCATATGCTGGTAAAGATCTATTATATGTAATAAAATTAAATAGAGAAGTTATAGATTTAAAAGAAAAAATTTTGGGAATATTAAGTATAACATATAATATTTCTAAAAATAATATTGATGTAAATATTGATGAGAATAATAAGAAAATATCAATAAATGTTAAAGATTTGAATTTAAGTAAAGAACAAAAAGAAATCATAAAAAATTTTATACCAGAAATAAAAGATTATAATATAGAATAATTTATAATTTCTTTTTATCATAAAATTTATATTGGGCCCGTAGCTTAGTTGGTAAAGCGTCGGGCTCTTAACCCGAAGATCGGGGGTTCGAATCCCCCCGGGCCCGGGTTCTTTTATACATAATTATAAAATAATATTTATGATAAAAGTAGGAACCTGTGGATTTCCTATATCAAGGAAAAAATATTATGAAGAATTCAATGTAATAGAAATAAATAGTACTTTTTATTCAATACCAGATATTGAATGGGTTAGAAAAATAAGAAATGAAGCGCCTGAAAATTTTGAATTTACATTTAAAGCATTCCAAGGTATTACTCATGATGTAAATTCTTTTACATGGAGAAGATCAAAAATAAAAGATTATAAAGAATTAAAGGGAAAGGTTGGATATTTAAGAAATACAAAGGAAGTATTTGAATTTTGGGAAAAACAGGAAGAAATTTCAAATATATTAAGAGCAAATATAATTATTATTCAATTACCAAATTCATTTAAAGATACAAAAGAAAATATTGAAAATGCATATAATTTCTTTAATTCGATTGGTAAAAAATATAAAATAGCAATAGAACTAAGGGGATGGAGTAAAGAAAATAGGGAAAAGATATGTAGAGAATTTGATTTAATAGATATTGTAGATATAAATGTTGAGGAACCAGTATATGATTCTGATATAAAATATTATAGATTACATGGATTACATGAGGGAAATAGGTTAATATATAATTATGATTATTCAAAGGAAGAATTAAATAGAATAAAGGAAAAAGTATTAAAATATAATAAAAAAGATAGTTATGTAATGTTTAATAATTCAATGATGTATAAAAATGCTAAAGAATTTATAGAATTAATAAAAAATGTATAATTATTTATTAAGAATAAAATATAATGGAGAGAATTATCATGGAATTGCATATCAAAAAAATGTAAAAACAATTTCAGGAGAAATTTTAAATTATTTTGATATAAAAGAATTTAAATTATCAATTGTTTCAAGAACAGATAAGGGGGTAAATGCAGAGGAAAATTATATTGTTATATCTTCAGATAAAAATATTGATTTTTCAAATTTTCAAAATAATAATATAAAAATATTGAATGTGTATAAATTAAAAGAATTTATTAATATTAGAAAATTTTCTAGAGGTAAATTATATGAATATAAATTACCAAAAAAGTTGTTTGAGAAAAAATATATACCAAAATATTTAATAAATAATGAAAAAATATTAATAAAATCTGAAGAAAAAGAATTTGATATAAATAAATATATAGAAGCATCAAAACATTTTATAGGAATAAAAAGTTTTCATAATTTTGCAAAAGGTAAAGTAAAAGATCCAATATGTAATATAAAAAAATTTGAAATAATTGAAGATAAAGATTTTTATATAAATTATATTGAAGGAAATAAGTTTTTATATGAAATGATAAGAAGAATTATTACATTTTTAATCTCTGTAGGTTATAATTTATTTCCTTTAGATTTAATTGAAAAAGTTTTTATATATAATTTAGAACCAAAACCATTTCCTTCAGATCCAAAATATTTAACATTAAAAAAGGTTTATTTGGATTGGAAAGAATTATATAAATATATTGAAGATATTATTGAAATATAATGTTTTTAATATTTCTATAATAATATTGTTATGATTGTAATATTTCTATCAGTAAAAAATGGGGATGGAATAAATATTTCTAAAAGAATATTAGAAAGAAAATATGCAATATCAATAGATATAAAGAAAGTTGAAACATTATATTTAGAAAAAGATAATATTAAAGAGGAAGATAGAGAATTATTAATAATAAAAACTAGAGAAGAATTATTTGATAAAATAGAGGAATTAATAAAAGAGATATATAAGGATAATATAATTGAAATGTATTCAATAAATGTTGAAGATGCAAATAAAGATTTCCTAGATTTATTAGAGAAAGAAACATCTATAAAGAAAATAAAAAATGCTTGAAGATTTAAAAAAAGCTTCTGAAATTACAAAAAAAGTAAAAAGAGATGCTGAGAAATTATTGAAACCTGGAGAAAGTATATATAATATTGCAGAAACTATTGAGCAAAAAATAATAGATTTGGGAGGTTTTCCATCATTTCCGGTGAATATATCTATAAATAATATAGCGGCACATTATACACCAACAATAAATGATAATACAATATTAAAAGATGGAGATGTTGTAAAGTTTGATTTTGGTGCACAGGTTAATGGATATTGTATGGATACAGCATTTACAGTAGAAATAAATGATAATAAATATAAAGATCTAATTGAAGCTTCTAGAAATGCATTAGAGAATGTTAAAAAAATATTAAGAAAAGATATAGAAATATCTGAAATTGGAAAAGTAATAGAAAATACAATCAAATCCTATAATTATAATCCAATATATAATTTATCTGGTCATAAGATAGAACAATATATTTTACATTCTAAAATTACAATACCAAATTATGATAATAAATCAAAAATAAAATTAAATGAAGGAATATATGCAATTGAACCATTTGCTACAAATGGTGTAGGGTTTGTAAAAGAAGGTAAACCATCTGGAATATATTCAATAATTTCCGATAAACCAATTAGAGATCCAAATATTAAGAAATTCTTCCAAGAAATATACAATAAATATAAAACCCTTCCTTTTGCATATAGATGGTTATATAAGGATTATAATAATAAAATAAATTTAAAATTATTTATAGAATATCTAAAAAAGAATGGAAATATTTATGAGTATCCAATATTAGTAGAACAGTCCAATGGGATAGTAACTCAATTCGAAACAACTTTTTATATTTATGATAGAGTTTATGACATGATGGATTAAAATTTAAGGGATATTATATTATGGTCTTGTTAAATTGACTTAAACAAATGTTAAAACAAAAGATTTTTATATTAGTTAGTAAATAATATTATTATGGCAAAGAGAACAACACCAATTCCAGTGGCACCACTATATAGAATATTAAGAAAGGCCGGTGCATCAAGGGTAGGACAAGATGCAAAATTAGCAATGGTGGAATCAGTATTGCAAGTAGCAGAGGCAATATCATCAAGGGCAGTAGAATTAGCAAAACATGCAGGAAGGAAAACTGTACATGAAGATGATATAAGGTTAGCAATTAGGGAACTCAGAGGCCTATAAAAATATATTTTTTGCCTTTATTAATTTTTATAAAACATTGTTATAATATATATTAATGGAATATTCAGAAAGAAAACCAATAGATTTTAAAAAGGAGAGGCCACAATTGTTTAAAATGAAGGGTATTTCAGCAAAAACAATAGAAGAGCATTTGAAGATATATGAAGGATATGTAAAGAAATTTAATGAGATAACACAAAAGCTAAATAATTTGACAGATGAAGATTACAATTCAGCAAATGTAACATATTCATTGATAAGAGAATTAAAAGTTGAATGGACTAGAGCATTTGGAGGAATGATTAATCATGAAATATACTTCGGTCATTTGGGTGGAGAAGGTGGAAAGCCAGGATCATCATTAGGATCACAAATAGATAAAGATTTTGGATCATTTGAAAAATTTGTTAAAGAAATGAAAGCAACTGCAATGGGTGCAAGGGGATGGGCTTGGTTGTTATGGTCTGATGATTTAAATAGACTGGTAATTAGTATATCCGATGAACAAAATACATATATGGTACAAAATTCAAAATTAATATTAGCATTAGATGTATTTGAACATGCATATTATTTGGATTATGGAAATAATAGAAAAGGATATGTAGATGTATTCTTTGATAATATAGATTGGTTAGTAGTGGAAAAAAGATTTGAGGCATTGAAAGTATAAATTTTTAATGTGTTTTTAGACTCTATAGTAAAATATGAATTAAATAAATTAAATAATGAATGTGATTTTTTAAAATTAAATATAAAATTAAATATAAAAGGGAGACAAAAATATTATGGAATGAAATGTTATGACAAATATTATATATTTAATATAAATGAATGGAAAGAAAATGTATCCTATAAGAAAATTATATATCTAGTAGATTTTAAAGAAGAAGAATCATATAAAATATATAGAATATATAAAAAAATAGAAGAAGATCCTTCAAAATTTTTTGATAACCTATTTAATAAATTTTATAAATATAATAATGAGACAGATTATAATTTTCCATTTTTATCTTTATTAAAGAAAAATAAGTCAAATTATGAATATGTTATTATTATTAATATAAAAAACAATGAAATATATATACCGAATGTATATAAATTTTTATTAAAAAAGATTTCTATGGAGATATCTTCTTATATATCTAAAGATCCTAATATTACTACAATAATAAAGATCTATAAAAACGATAAATTTTTAGGAGACCTTTTAATATTTTATAACAATAAAATAAATAAATATGAAATTTTAGAAGACATAAATGGAAAAATAATATCTGAAAATATAGAGTATAATATAAGAGAATTACGCGAAGAAATAATTGAAAGAATTAGATAATGTCATTAGATTCAAAATCCTTATCTGAGATAATTTTTTCACACTCTCTAGATTTATCAAAATTAAAATTTAAAAGTAAATACCCTTTAGATGAGAGGTCTTTTCAAGAAAGGTTAGATAAATTATTAGAAAGTTATGGAAGTTATGAATATCAAGCATATATATTATTAGGAAATCTTCAAATTAAGCGTACTATAAATTATAATGGAGAATATTTGTTATATTCTCCAGTAGAAAAAATAATAAACAAAGAAAAGATAAAGATAATATTTGGAGATTCACCTAGATATAAAGAGATAGAAGATTCAATAGATATATATTCAAAAAATGGAGAACTCTATCTGCCACAAAGATTAGAAGATCATACTATAAGAGAGGCGGAAATAGATGCTCTTGTTATAGCAAGAGGATACAATGGTAAATTATTTTTATATAATATTGAACTTAAAAGAGGTTTGAGGAAAAATAAAAATGATGAAAGATATAAAAAAGCTCATTTGCAATTATTTAGATCTACTGATGTTTTAATAAATGCTTTATTAGAAACAGGAATAATTAGTAAAGATTCTGAATTTTATACTTTTAGTATCCTCTATTCAACATATTGGTATAGAATTGTTTATTTCTTCGTATATAAAAATAGAAATCTTTATGCATATTATGTTAACAATAAAGATAAAAGTATAGAATATCAGATTCCCTTAAATGGACTAGAAATGAAAAAATATGCAGATTATAGTAAAGATGAGTTTGAATATAGTATGGAAAAAAGAGGTATTATTTCATATTTACTGGGTTTAGGAAATCATAAGAATTATAAAAGATATAGGTAAAATATTTTTAAAATTTTTAATAAAAAATTATGAGAAATATTAAGCGAAAAACTTTGTATTATTATATTTTTATTCAAAATCCTTTACATGGGCTTTATAAGGAATTAAGTAATTATAAATTACGCTCATATTCTAATAATTTTCTTTTAAATTCAATTCCCAAAGGTGTATAACCAGAAATATTATCTTCTTTAATAATTCTATGACATGGAATTAAAATAATAAATGGATTATTTTTTATAGCATTTAATATTTGTAACATATTATACTTTTTATTTAGCCTATTATATAATTCTTTATATGTTATAGTTTTTCCAAAAGGTATTTCCAGTATTTTTTCATATATATCTTTATATCTATATTTACTTAGATCTAATTTAAATGTTTCTTTATTATTTAATACCTTATTTATCTTTTCTTGAAAAAATTTATCTAAATTTTCATCAAAAATAAGATCTCCATTCAAATTATGAAATTTAGCAATCTTTACTAAATTTTTTATTAGTATATCTTTACTATTATGTAAAGAATAAGCAACAATTTTTCCATTTAACATTATATATCCAGAATATAGATCATAATCAAATATTTTTATCATTATCAGATATTATTAGAAAAGTTTATATTATCCAAAATTTATAATTAAATATGGGTTGTGCTAGAACTAGAAAAAGAAATAATAAGAAATAAGAAAAATAATTAGATTTAAAGGCCTTTACTATGTAATTCCTTAATTTTTTCTAGAGCTTTATCAGCATGTTCTGCAGCATTTTTTAATGATTTTAATGTTTCAACAATCTTTAAATTTTTATCTATTATGAAAGTAATTCTACTTGCTCCTTTTCCCCTATCACTTTTCGCATTAAATAATTTTATTACCTTTAATTCAGGATCTGCAACTAAAGGAAATTTTGCACCATATTTTTCAGCAAACTTTTTCTGTGTATCTAATTTATCATTACTTATTCCAATTATTTCTGTATTATATTTTTTAAATTCTTCATATAATTCTACAAACCTCTTTAATTCTTGTGTACATCCACTAGTAAATGCCTTTGGATAAAAATATACAACTACAAAATCTTTTTCCTTTAATATATCACTCAACTTTATTTTTCCATTTGTACTTTCAGCTTCAAAATCTATAGACTCCATATATAATAATAAATAAAAAACTTTATTAATAGTACGAAGAGCTATATAGATAATAATAAAATAAATTAAGATATTAATAAATAATTCTCGTATACCAAACATCAAAATAGCAAAATTATTAAATATATAGGAAGCTTCTGTTAGAAAAAGAATCAAAAAGATAATAAAGATTGATATAATAAAAAATTTACAGTTGAATTAAATTATAATTTATTAGGATATAAAAGATTATTTATAGATAAGATATTCAATATATTAGAAAAATATCTAAGAACAAAAATATAATTAACATATATTTAGAGCTAGAAAAATAATTTTATTTTTTTTGAATATTGTTTATACAATATTATAGAAAATAAATTTCCTATTGGTGTTACAAATTCCGAAGATATAAAGGAATTTAATAGAGAGAATGCAAAATTATTATAATATATTTGAAGCATATAAGTTATTATTAATATAGAATCTATAAGAAGATTGTAAAGCAATATTAATGCAGAATCTCTTATTTTTATATTCTTCCATGATTCATATAAAGAATTATATATACTTTTTTTCTTAAATATAACTATCATTGGAGAGAAAAATATTTTATTAAATAATATTATTAAAAGTAAAGAAAAAATAATAAATGATGTTATATATATTATTTCGGACAATTGCATACTTATAATAAAAAAAGGAATTGAAATAAATATAGATATAAATAAAGAAATTATAATAGAAGCAAATATAGCAATAAGGGTTATTAAATATGTTAATAAGAAGGGAAAATAATTCTTTATTGATTTTTTTATTGATTTTAATATAATTTTTTCTTCTTCATAATAAAAATATATTGTTAATCTTGTAAATGTATAAAATATTATAAAAACTATAATAGATAAAAATAAATAAGTTAAGAAATATTCTAAATTTCTATAAAATTCAATCTTAGTATAATATAAAGGTATTGATGATATAAATAAAATTAAATATATAAAAAATATATTCCTAAAATTATTAATATAAAAAGAAAAAGATTCTTTTAATGCTTCTTTATATTTCAATTGAGTCACCAGGATTTAATATTATTACATTTGTATTTTTTGCTTTTTCCTTTAGAATTTCCGGTTTTGTTTCAATAACATTGAATGTATTATAATGCATTGGTATAACATTCTTTGGTTTTAAATATTCTATTGCAATTAAAGCCTGATTAATATCCATTGTATAATGTCCTCCAATTGGTAATAAAGCTAGATCAATATCCCCAACAATTTTTGGTATTAGTTTCATATCTTCAAATACCATAGTATCACCAGCATGATATATTATCCTATTATCAACCTTTATTACAAAACTACCAGGATTTCCCAACCATAATATATTATCTTTATCATCAATTATGCTTGAAGTATGTACTGCAGGGAATAAATATATTTCTATATTGTTATGAACTGTTCTACCACCAAAATTTAATCCAATTGTTTTTATTTCAAATTTTTCCAAATATCTAGCTATTTCAAAAATAGAAATTACTTTTATATCATTATCTTGAGCCAATTCTATTGTATCGCCTAAATGATCAAAATGAGCATGTGTTACTAATATTATATCTATATCTTCTAAATCAGATTGTTCATACTTTGCCTTTGGATTTTGTTTAATAAATGGATCTATTAATATATTTCCGTATGTACTCTTAATTAAAAAACATGCATGTCCTATCCATTTTATATATACCATAGATAAAATATATTTATTATATTTTTAGAATATTTTTATAATATGTTTATAATCTCTTATATAGTATTAATGATAATATTTGTAGAATTGTTATTATCTATATATACTCTATTATTTCTATTATCATATGATAAAGAAGAGATTAATTATGAGATAAAATATTATCCAAAGGTATCAATAATTGTACCTGCATATAATGAAGGTAAAAATATAAAAAACACATTGGAAAAATTAATAGATCTAGAATATCCAAAAGATAAATTGGAAATAATTGTTGTGGATGATGGATCAAATGATAATACATATGAAATAGCAAAAGAATATGAAGAAAAATATAATTTTGTAAAGGTATATAAAAAGGAAAATGGTGGAAAATCTTCAGCATTAAATTATGGAATAAAGAAATCTAGTGGAGAAATAATTGTTACATTAGATGCAGATTCTATTCCGGAAAAGGATTCTTTAATAAAAATGTTAAAATACATGTACTATTATAATGCTGATATTGTTGTTCCAGCAATCCAAACAATCAATACAAAAAAATTTATTGAAAAATATCAATATATTGATTATGCAATACATAATTTTTCTGATATTGTTGTTGATACAATGAATTCTGTATTTATAGCATCTGGTCCATTTTCTGTATTTAAAAGATCTGTATTTGATAAGATTGGATTATTTGATGAAGAAAATATAAGCGAAGATATGGAAATTGCATTGAGGGCACAGAAAAATAATTTTAAAATAAAATTTTGTCCAGAAGTTATTATAAAAACAGTTCCTCCAGATAATTTTAAATCATTATTAAAACAAAGAGTAAGATGGACATTAGGATTCATTGAAAATTATATGAAATATAGAAATATAGAAAATGAATATTTGAGAGAAGTTGTTTTTGGTATTAATATAATTTTATATATTTTAATACCATTAACATTTTCAGTAATATTATATACATACGGATATCAATTATATAACTTTCTAATATATTTATCTTCCATAAATTATGATATATCTTATTTTATAAAAAATTCCTTTTCTTTCAATATTAATACATATATCTTTCAATTATTATCTACATCCCAATTGATTTTAATTATATTTTCAATTATATTATTAATAGATTTCTTTCTTTTTATTAGTATATATAAAAGATATGATAAATCAAAATCATGGCTATCAATAATTTATTATTCAATTATATATCTAATTTTTTCAATATATTTTAATGCAATTTTTATAATTGTAGCAGTATATTATAAATTGTTTGGTAGAAATCTAAAATGGGGAGGAACTGTATGGAATAATAGTTTAATAAATAAACTGTTAAATAAAAAATATGGATAAGCCTAAGAATATAATAACAATAGCAATAATAATATCTATATTATCCTTTTTCTTAGGAATAATTTTAGGTTATTTATTATATCAATATTCATTTCAACAGAGTATATTACAAATTGATGAAATAAATTCATTGGTAATTTCAGCTCAATATTTAGCAAGTTCTCAAAGTTTAGAATGTAGTAATAATTATTTATCTTTTTTGGAATATTTAAAATCTCAAATTGCTCAGGTTGGATTGGAGTTAACATATTTAGAATCAAAGGAAAATATATATTATAATAAAGAAGAAATAGAATATTTAAAATCTCAATATTTTAATATGGAATATTTACACTTTTTATTAACTAGAAAATATATAGAAGATTGTAATATAACAAATTTCACATTGATATTATATTTCTATAATAATCAATATTGTGGAAGTGCATGTGATCAAGAAGGTAATATTTTAACTTATCTATATGCACAGAATCAAAATAATTTGTATATATATTCATTTGATTCAAGCTATCCAAATTACTTTATAAGTTATTATGATTTAAAGTATAATATTACTACCTGGCCATTTATTATTATATATAAATATAATGAGACGTATATTATTAGAGGATTTGCAAGCTTGAATGAATTGGAAAGCTATTTAACAGAATAGCTATTTACTTTATAAATATATATTTGGCAATCATTTGGATCTATATAATAATATATTAATGATATATTATAATCATTTGGATTAAATGGAAAAGGTGTTCCGCAATTTGGAGAATATATAATAAATTGAGGATAAACTCTTGGGATTAAATATGTAGCATTATACATTATATAAACCTGAGAATTTGTGTAATATGCAATCATTGGCCAATTAACATTTGTTAATATTACTTTTGGATGATATTGATTTAAGTATTCTGAAGCTTTATATATATAATTTAAATATGTGTTTCCAAGGTTTGTATTATAATTTATTAAAAATATTATACCATAATATATTGATATAATATTTAATAATGAGAATAAAAATAAATACGGAAATTGTAAACCTTTTATTTTATTAATAAATATTCTTGTTAATATTAAAAATGAAGGTAATATCATTAAAATATATCTTGCATCTTTTGATTTAACAAAAAATGCAAGAAATACTATTGATAATATTATATATAAATATATAGACTTATTATAGTTTTCAATTTTCTTTGGGTTTTGTAATAAAGAAAATAAATATGCGGAGGAAAATATAAATAAATTGAATAAAAATAATGAAATAGGTTGATAAGATGTATATGTATAAACAACTTCAGCCTGTTTAATAAATATAAATATTGGATTATGATATAATATTAAGTTATATAAAAAATATGGGATTGAAAATAGAAAAGAATATAATATTGTTTTTAATTTATCCTTATTTTTTAAAAAAATTATTGAAGAAATTAACCATAAACCATATTCATATTTTGAAAGAATTGATAAAATTGAAAATAATGAATATAAAATTAAATTTCTTTCTCTATTATCTTTAAAATATTTTATATAGAAATATATTGAAAAAATTAATAGAGAAGATGCTAAAACATCTGGATAAATTCTTGATGCCCAAATTAAAAATAAACCATTTAATGAATAAAATAAAATCAAAATATAGTTTATATATTTATTATTATAATCTTCTAATATTTTATATAAAAATACTGTAGATAAAGAAAAAATGAAAATTAAAAATAATTTTATAAAAAATATATTAAAATTTGTAATATAAGAAATTGGAATTAATATCCACCATAATAATGGGAATCTATAATATTCAAAATATGGGGTATTTAATAATACGTGTTTTACATTATCTAAATATGAATATTCATCCCAAAACAATATTGGAGGAGATAATAATAAAATAATTATTTGTGGTATAAATGATATAAGAAATATGTAAATATAATCATTTTTCATGAAGGATTATTATTATAATTCTTTTAAAATTTTTAGATTATAAATATGCATTATTAGATCCTCCAAATGCGTTTTATAAAATTTTTTATTTAGTTTATATTTATATATTTCAAATAGTAATAATATTTTTGAAAAATTTTATAAATATATATGCTTAGAATATTATATAAAATAATTTTATAGTAATATAAATAATGAAAATTGAAAAACCAGAAATACATTATAATGCTCTAGATGTATTATCTAATCAAATTGTTGGGATGACCTTAGAATATGGAGAAGTTAATATTGATCTTGTTTGGAATACAATAAAAAGATCATATATATATAAAGATTTAACATATGAAGAATTTTTAAATATAATAAATTTCTTAGATTCAATAAAGATTTTAATATATGATAAAGAAAATAAGAAATTAATTAAGACAAGAAAAGGATTATTTTATTTTTTAGATAATATTTCAATGATACCAGATGAAAAATCATATGATGTATATGATATAACAACAGGACAAAAAATTGGTATATTACATGAAGAATTTGTTGCAAAACATGGAAATCCTGGTACAATATTTATATTAAGAGGTTTACCATGGAAAATTGAAAAGATTGAAAAAAAGAAAATTTTGGTTGGACTGGAAAAAGATTTTGAATCTGCAATACCTTCCTGGGAAGGTGAATTATTACCAGTTCCATTAGAAGTTGCACAGGAAGCACAAGAAATAAAAAGAGATTTATTAAATTTTGATGAATTAAAAAATCAAGAATTATATTTTTATCCAAGTAAAGATAATATTTATATTGAACAATATAGGGATTGGTTTATTATTCATTCTCCATTCGGAAGTAAAATAAATGATGCATTATCAAGATTAATTTCTCAAATATTGTCCGAAAAATATGGGATTGTTGTTGGTATAAAAACAGATCCTTATAGGATAATGTTAAAAGCCGGATATATTACAAAGGAAAATATTAAGGAAGTAATTGAAAATATTGATTTAGATAATGTTGAAAATATATTGGAAAAAGCAATAGTTAATACAGATTTGTTTTTATGGAAATTTTCTCATGTTGCAAAAAGATTTGGAGTAATTAGAAAGGATGCAGATTATTCAAAATCTACTCTAAGAAGAATTTTAGATCATTTAATTGGTACACCAGTATATAAGGAAACATTAAATGAATTATTTATTGAAAAATTGGATGTAAAAAATTTAAAGATGATATTAAAGAAAATAAAAGAAAGAAAAATAAAGGTAAATATTATTGATAAAGAAAATATATCACCCTTAGCAATTTTAGGATTGGAAGAATATGTATCAGATGTATTAATTTCTGATAAATGGAGAGAAGTATTAAAATTGGTAAAGGAAAGAATTGAAAATACAGAATTAATATTTGTTTGTATGGCATGTGGAACAAAATATAAAATAAAAGTAAAGGATTATGATGAAAAATTTAAATGTAAAAAATGTGGAGGTCAATATTTTGGTGTTGCAAAAAGTGAAAAAGATTTGGAAGATGAGAAAAAGTTAAATATAACTGCTGAATTATTAAGGAATTATGGTAAAAAATTTGTATTTGTTTATGCTGGTAAAGGTATAAGTTATTTATCTGCAAAATTTTTATTAAAGAAGGAATATAAAAGTGAGGAGGAATTATTAATTAATCTCATTGAATATGAAAAGAAAGGTATAAAGTTTGCAAAAAGATAACATTTTAAATTTTATTAAGAATCAATTTTTATGGATCTTGTAGAAACATATAAAAAATCTTTTAATTTAGTAAAGAGTCATATAATAGAGAGTATAATATATGGTATAATATTTTATATATTACAGGATTTATTATTTTTATTACCAATAATAGGAGCATTTATATTTTCATATCTTTATCCTAGATTAACTAAATGGTATTATACAAAAGTTACAGGAGATAATATTAATCCAGATTATAAAACAGCATTCTTATCATTATTAATACCAAATTTATTAGCATCTATTGGTATAACTATAATATTGGCAGTATTAGTTAGTGTTTTAATACAGTCAGGATTATCCCTTACAAATATATTGAATATTAGTAATCTTAATCAATTAATATTGATGAATTTATCCAATTTCAGTATTCCTTCATATTTTCTTTTAGGAATAGTTATTGGTATGATTATAATATTAGTTAGTGGAATAGTTTGGTTATTATTATTATATAGTATTTATGGATCTATTTTAGGAAAAGTAAATAAATTATCAATAGATTTTGAAAAATCTTTAATATTATTTGCATATTGGCTTGTATTTTATATTGTTGCTAGTATAATATTATCAATAATTGGTGGAATATTTTCATTAATATTTCCTTTATTGGGAAATATAATTGTAGCAATTTTAAATATAATAGTTGTATATCCAGCATTAAATCTAATATTATTACTAAAAGCTAATGAATTGTAAATTTTTTATATCTTTTTTAAGATCTATTATTTATGGTAGTAGATATATATAAAAGAGTATTTGATTATATGAGAAAAAATTTTGCAGATAGTATATTGTTTGTTATTTCATCCTCAGTGTTAGGGTTTTTATCTATAGCATTACCAATACTGGGAGCAATAATATATTCATATTTCTATCCAAATCTAGTATCTTGGTATTATACAAAAGTTACAGGAGATAATATTAATCCAGATTATAAAACAGCATTCTTATCATTATTAATACCAAATCTATTAGCATCTATAGGAATGATAACTATTTTATATAGTTTATATTGTACTATAGTACCAATTGAATATATAGATTTATTTAGATTAACAAGCTATCAGTACATATTATATAATCCAACATTAATGATTGTTGGTTGGCTAATTATTACAGTATCAATGATATTGAGTGTATTACTTCTGTATACATTTTATGGATCTATTTTAGGAAAAGTAAATAAATTATCAATATATCCTGAAAAATCATTGATATTACTCGTATATATACTATTATACACAATAATTGCATCCGTAATATTTGCTATTATATATTTAATATATGCGTTAGCAATTTCAATAAGTTATGGAATACTAATGTTTTTAATTTTATTAACGATATTTTTTGTACCAACAGTAACATTAATAGCATTATTAAAGGCTAAAGAATTATAAAATTATTTTTTGATATTTTAATTTGATAATAGAGTTATTACTTGTTGGTTATAATTAATTTTAATCAAAAATCGAAAATCTTTTAAATTCTATTATAATTAAATAAATCATGGAAAAAGGATATAAAGGAAAGAATCCATATAGATATTTTATGATGAGAGGTAAGACCTTAGCAGTTTTGGGAGCATTAGGAGTATTGGGAGTAGCTGCATATTCTCAAGGAGCACCTACGATAGGTCAATTAGCACAATCTATGAAATCACAGCCATCATCATGGACAGTAGTAGTAGGAGCAAATGCCAACGCAGCAGATGTTGTAGGGGCCTCAAACATAATTGCAGCTTTAGAAACATTTACGGTACCATCAACACAAAATGTAACAGTACCAGTTAATTTAAGTGTTACTCAAAATGTAACAGTCCCGGTTAATTTGACTGTTCCAGTTAATGTAAGCTCATCAACTGTATCTCAGGTTCCATCAGGTGCATATATATTTTATTCTTCACAAGCACCTCTTTACTTAGGTAGTAATATAAATAGTGTATACCCAATATTGCAAGTAGGTTCAGGATCATTCCAAATTAATGGACAAACTTATACATATCAAGCACTTGTACAACCATCATCAGCTCAAATAACATTTAATAACTTTGGATCTGGTTCAAACTATGTACCATCAGTAGGAGTAGTATCATCAAACGGTCAATTACTAAATTTAACAATATATTTCTCACCATCTGTAAATGTATCATCTTTGGCTTCTAATCCACAGCAAATAACAGTATTAGGTACATCATATTATTTATCATATAATAGCAACAATGGTAATATGTATTTGGTACCAGCTGCAAATTCTATAACATTAAATGTTGGACAAACACAAACAGTTGATGGATTAACAATTCAATTAAATAATGTTGTAAGAGATCAACAAGGTAATTGGTATGCTGTATTAAATATTGATGGACAACAATATACAATACAGGTAGGTACATCACAAAATGTTAACGGAGTAAATGTATATGTAGTTAATGCATTTGCATCTGTTTTAACATCCTCCAATGTTAGTGCAGGTTATGCAACAATTGTCATATCACAAGGTGGATATCAATTTTCACTAAGTTCTTCAACAAGTGGAACTAGTGTATATACATCTAGTGGTACTGCAGTTAATGGAGTAACTGTTACAACAAATTATAACTCTAGCGCACAAACTTTATCACAATTACAATTTACATTTAGTTTAAATTCTACACAACCTAATGGACAATATGCATTATTAGCAGGACAATCTTATCAATTACCAATATTTAATGGATATAATTTATATGTTGCACCAGTTCAATTACCAACAGGTCCATTAGCATTACAATTAGCTCCAAATGGAAATAATCAATACACATTACAATATGTTGATGCTGCAACTGGAAATAGTGTATCAATACCAATATATGTAACAAACGGTACCTTACAACTAATAACTTCATCATCCTCCGGATTTGTAGGAACAATTACAAACAGTCAAAGTGCTGTACCAGGTGCAACTGCACCATCTTCAGGTTCATCTTTATTAACAGTATCACAAGGAGGATACTTTGCAGTAGTAGATGCAAACTTACAACAAACATATATATTCCAAGTACAATCAATAAGTACAACAACAAGTGGTGCATCAGCAACGTTATACAATTACGTCACTGGACAAACATTAACAGTATACAATAATACACCATTTACAGTTGGATCAATAACATTAGTACCATCTATAAACGGAAATAGTGTATCATTCTCAGGTTCTGGATTGTATTCTTCAACATCAGGTTTAACATTATATGAAGGATACGATAATTATGTAGAATTAAACTATACAACATCAGGTACATTATATATAAAATTTGCCAAGGATTATGAACCTACAGGATGGTCTAATGAAGTTATAGAATTACCATACAATGCTTCAGGATTTAGTAGCTCTGTAAGCATATTACAACAAGCTTTGACAGAATATAATGTAAGTGGAAGTTTGTCGGGAAGTGCAAATATTAATGCAACAGCAAATGGTACGGTAAGTCTAAATGAAAATATAACAGGAACTTTATCAACAACATTATCTGGAACTGCAAATGCAGCATTGTCTGGAACTAATTCTGCTCAATCAATAAATGTAACAAGTGGATCATTATCAGGAAGCGTAAGTGAAACACCAGTATATGCTTACGAACCAGTTAACTTGATAACAATTGGAAGTAATACATATGCATACTTAGATAAAAATGGTGTATATTTAGTAGAAAGTACATCTTCATCATCTAATCCAACAGTACAATTATATGCACCATCACAACCATTAACAATTAATGCAGGACTAGTACCAACAGGTTCTACATTGCCATCTTCAACAACATCCGAAACATCATCAACAACAATGACAGTACCAGTATCAGAAAACGTAACAGAAACAGTATCCGTACCAGTATCAGAATCGGTAACAACAACAGTATCAGTACCAACTCCAACATCATTAGTTGGAAAAGTAATATTAGATACACAAGTAACACCATCAATGAGTAATTTAATAGTTGTAGGAGGTCCAGCAGTAAACCTATTAGCAGCACAAGCAGTAATACAATATGTATCAGATATGAATGCAACATTAGGACAAGAATTACAAGCATATGCAAATATGTATAATGGATATATATATGGTTCAGAATTACAACCAGTATTACAACAATTAGGAATAAACTTCGGACCAGGTACAGCATTAATAATGACATCAACACTATATCCAAACACATTAGTAATATTTGGATGGTATGGAAATGATACAACACAAGCAACAGAATTATTCGCAAACTACTTAGTAAATAATGTAGATGCAAATGTATTCAATAATGCAACAATAGTAGAAGTAAATGACACACAAACAGTAAACGGATATCCACAAGCAACACAAATTCAGTAAAAGCTTTTTCTTAAACTTTTTATTTTTCAAAATTTTATATTTTATTTATGGATGAAGATATAAAAGAAGCTGTTAAAGATCTTATAATATTAATCATATCAATAGGGTTAATAATTTTTGCATATTGGTTATCACTTTTATAAATATTATCTTATAAATCATTTATAAATGGATATTGATTTTGAAGAGAATATTACAGATTATATTAGAAAAATTATAAAAGAAAATTATAGGATTGATAAAAGGAGTTTATTAGAATATAGAGATATAAAAATAATAAAAAATTATGTAAAGAATGCGGAGGGATCTTGTTATTTAGAACTTGGAAAAACAAAAGTTTTAGCAGGGGTAAAATTGGAAATAGCAGAACCATTTCAAGATAATGAAGACTCAGGTATTCTAGTAACAACAGTAAATTTATCTCCAGTTTCTGATATTAATGTTGATCTAGGAACTTCAGAGGAATCTATAGAATATTCAAGAGTTGTAGATAGAGTATTAAGGGAATCTAGATTTATTAATGATAAAGAATTGGTAATAGAATCAGGTAAATATGTTTGGTCTGTATTATTAGATATATATGTATTAAATAATGATGGAAATATAATTGATGCGTCAACTTTAGCATCTGTATGTGCATTAATGAATACATATTTTCCAGAATTAATTAAAGAAAATGGTGAATATAAGATAGATCCAAAAAATAAAACAAATAAAAAATTACCATTAAATAAAAATATTCCAGTAATGGTTTCATTTGCAAAAATTGATGATAAGTTTATTGTAGATCCAAATAAATATGAAGAAGAAGCTGCAGATATGATTATACATATTGGATTATCAGATAAAATAAATGCATTACAAACAAGAAAATCAGGTCCAATATCTTTAGAAGAATTCAATAATTTATTATCAGAAGCAGAAAAGTTTAAAGATTATTTATTAAAGAAAATACAATGAATGATATTTCTAAATTTGCTCTAGCTAGATTAGTTGGTGCAAGGGCAATACAAATTGCAATGGGGGCTCCAATGATGGTAAAATTATCTAAAGAAGATATGGAAAGAATAAGATATAATCCAGTAAAAATTGCAGAAATAGAATATGAAAAGGGTGTTTTACCATTGAAAGCAGTTTTTAAGAAAATTAAACCTTAATATCATATACTTCATATTCCATAACTTTAAGTAAATCTTTTTTTGAAATTCTTAATAAATGATAATGTGATCCACCTCCACAATATATTATTTGATCATCATTTAGATCAATTATACTTTTATCAACAATTGTTTTTATCTTTTGTTTTAAACCAATTGGAGGAACTCCACCAATATCATATCCAGTAATTTCTTTTACTTCTTTTGCCTTAGCCAATTTCATTTCATTACAATTAAAATATTTCTTTATTTTATTTAAATCAATAATATCTTTTCCCAATAAAAAACATAATAACGGTTTATTATCACAAATTAATAGAATACTCTTTGTAATAATTCCATTAACCTGTTGTTCAACATTTTTTGAAGAAATAACAGGTTTCTCATATTTAATAATTTGAAATTTTATACCTAATTTATTTAAATAATTTTCTAAATATTTTTCATCTAATAAGTTTTCTTTCATAAAATACTTTTTATAGATAAAAATAATAAATGGGACCGCGGGGATTTGAACCCCGGACCTCCGCCTAGTCAGGGCGGCATCATAACCACTAGACTACGGTCCCATATATTTTTCCAATTCTTCCATTAATTTTATTATATTTTCAATATGCTTTTTTATTTTTCTTCTTTTATTAATTATTTTATTAAATAAGGATAAAGTATTTTTTAAGCTTTTTTCATATGCTTTTTTATATTTATTCAATTCTTTATTTAATTTTTTATAATATTTTTTGTTATATCTACCAATATTTCCAGCAAGTTGATCTAAATAATTATATAAATTATTTTCATATTCAAACATATTTGCATATTCTTTATTAAAGTTCTCTGTATCTTTATTATCTTCTTCCTTTAATTGATAAGCTATATTTAAATTTTCATTAATTTTTTCATATATATCTTCAATTTTTTTATATATTTCTTCTTCCTCCGGTGAAATATTTTCATCTTCTTTCTTTTTTATATTCTTTTCCATAATTATATAAAAACTTTGTTATTATATAAAGTTTATCTTATTATTCTAAAATCTTGATAATTATTAATTTCTATATCTTTTATATCAATTTTATCAACTCTAGCTCTTTCAGGTCCTCTCTTACATAATTCAATCATCTTATTTATATTATCTTCATCTCCTTCGAAAACAGCCTCTACAGTTCCATCGGGATTGTTTTTTACATATCCTCTAATATTTAATTTTTTAGCATGTAAAAATACAAAATTCCTAAATCCAACACCCTGGACCTTTCCATATATAATTATTTTTACAGCCTTCATTCTTTATAATTTATAAATATTTTTAAATATTTAATATTGATGGAAAGTCGGAATGAGTGAACTTATGATGAAAACTTTATTTATAAAAGATATTTTGAAAGAAGATTTTTTAGGTAAGGAGGTTAGTATAAAAGGATGGGTTTATAGAATGAGAGATATGAAGGATAAAATTTTCTTTGTAATAAGAGATTCTACAGGAATAATACAAGCAGTTGTAAAAAAAGATAATGTTGATCAAAAAACATGGGAAGATGCAACAAAATTTCAAATTGAGGGTTCTTTAGAAGTAAAAGGAATATTAAAAAAAGATGAAAGGGCACCTGGTGGATATGAAATAGAAGTAAAAGAGATAAAAGTATATGATTATGGAAAACCATTTCCATTAAAGGGGGATGAAGACATAGATACAATACAGAAGTATAGACATCTATGGATAAGAACCAGGTGGTTTACAGATGTATTGAAAATAAAGCATAGTTTAATTGTAAATCTTAGAGATTGGTTTATAAAGGATGGATGGTATGAAGTAACACCAGCAATATTAGTTGGAAATGCTGCAGAAAATACTACAGAATTATTTGAAGTAAAATATTTTGAAGATAAAGCATATTTATCCCAATCTGCTCAATTATATTTAGAAGCATTAATATTCTCATTAGAAAAAGTTTATTCATTAACACCATCATTTAGGGCAGAATTATCCAGAACTAAAAGACATTTACATGAATATTGGCATTTTGAAATTGAAGCTGCATGGTATCATATGGAAGATATTATTAAAGTTATGGAAGAATCATTAAAATATTCAATTGAAAAAACAATTGAGGAAAGAAAATCTGAATTTGAAGAATTAAAAAATATTACTGGAAGAGATATAAATGAATTAAAACAATTTGTTGAAAAGCCATGGAAAATTATCACATATAAAGATGCAATAAAGAAATTACAAGATCTTGGTGTTAATATAAAATATGGAGATGATCTTGGATCTGATGAAGAAAGATTATTAACAGAACAATTTGATGTACCAATATTTGTTACATATTATCCAAGAGAAGTAAAAGCATTTTATATGTATGAAGTTGGAGATGGAACTGTAAAGAACTTTGATTTACTTGCTCCAGAGGGATATGGGGAAATAATTGGTGGATCCGAGAGAGAATGGAGATATGATATACTACATAAGAAAATTGAGGAATGGGGATTAGATAAATTAAAAGTCAAGGTTGGAAATGAGGAAATAGGTGCATATGAATGGTATGAAGATCTAAGAAAATATGGATCTGTTCCGCATTCTGGAATGGGATTGGGTATTGAAAGATTCTTAAGATGGATATGTAAATTGGATCATATTAGAGATACACAACCATTCCCAAGATTAAGGGGAAGTTGGTTATATCCATAGTTTTTTATCTATATATTGTTTTTATTCCTGAAAGTTCTAATATTAATTTTTGATGATTTTTTATAAAACTTTCAGCACGTTTTATTATTTTTCCATAAGCTTTTTCATGAGAGTCTATTCCCCAAATAATAATTTTATTTGTATTATTAAATATAGAAAATATAATCCTTATATCTCTATTTACTCTATCTGAAAATAATGGAATTTTCATTCCATTTATATTTATTGATTTATTTAATTTTTCTATTTTTCCTCTAAGCTCTTTAAGATATTCTATTCTATCAAAAATTATTTTATATTGATTATTTAATTCTTTTTTAAGATCCTTTATCCATTCTTCCAAAAATTTTATATTATTTTTAACTCTTTCATAATCTACTAAATCATTGCCAAATAATATAAAAATCCCATATATTCTATGAAATAGTATTGCCATAATAAAAAGGAATTTTTATGTAATTATGAATTTTTAAATACTATAAAAAATTTAAGTATTTTTATAATAATTATCCTTTATGAGTGATAAAGAAAATTTATCTCAAAAATTAGATTGGATACTTAAGGAAATGGTTGGGGAAATAGTTAAATATTCATTTACTTTAGGTGATTGGGGGAAAGATATAAGAATATTGATATATTTAGGAGATAATGGATATAGCGTAGAAAGTAGTGGTGTTAATCCATTGGAAATAAGAAAATTTGAAAGTCAAAAGATTTATAAGCCACATCGTAAATATATATATTTTAGTGATTATGATTATACAACTGATATTTACAATATTATTTTTAATCCCTATATAAGGGAGTTAAGGAAAAATATGAGAAAAGAGAAAAATATAATAAGAAACATGGAAACTCTAGCTATTGGTATATATAATCTAGTTATAAACTCATATCTAGACTCCTCAGAAGAGTATGGGACAATATCAATACACTTTATAAGAAATGAATCAGATTATAATAAAATAGATGAAGAAATTAAAGAAAGTATTATCTTCGGGCGGTCTATTCCTATTAAGTATGAATCTATAGATCAATCTATATATCAGCCAGTTTTTAAGTTTAAAGCTTTAAAAGAGAAGAAAAAAGATAAAAATGATGATACAATTGGACTATTTGATCCAGATTATTATAAATTTAGTTTTACGGTTTATAGAATAAATTATCAAAATTTTTAAATCTTTTCTAAATTTTCCTTAAATTCCTTTGCAGTTTCTTCAGGTATTGACGAAACAACATATTCTAAATGGCAAATTTCCATATAACCAATATCAAATAAAGGTCTTTGAGCTATTTTAATAATTGGATATGATCTTGATTCTTTTAATAGTGTTGTATCAAATATAACTAAATTAAAGTTCTCATACAATTTTTCATATGTAACCAAAATATTATATAGATTTTTAATAAATTCTTCAAATTTATTCTGAGATAAGAAAAATATACCAAATGTATCAACATATCCAATTAATTCATTATTTCTAAATGGGGCAAAGGATGACCATAATTTAATTATTCCATCTAATATTATTCTTTCATTTAATTGTTTTTCAAAATTAAAATAATCTTCTATAAAGAATTTCTTATATTTATCAAAATATTTGTTAGATTTATCTAAATAAATTTTAAAATAATTTGTTGGCTCTTTTTCAATTAATATTTGGAAATGTAAATGTTCTTGTGATGCACCAGCAGAAAATCCCTTATTTAAATTAATAAATATATATTTATAATCTTTTTCAGGTATTTTTTCATAGAATTCTTTTATTAGCATGAATGAATTATAAAGATTTAAATAATTTATTTGAGAAAAATTCTTTACATGTTTTTTATAATTTGGAACTATTACTGCATGATATTTTCCATATGGATATTTATTTGAAAAAAGAACAGAATTTTCAATATATATTTTCTTTGAAAATTCGAAATCTGGAGTTTCTTTTTCAGGATTACAAAATGGACATTTTGATCTTTTTGAATAAATTCTTCCATAACTTCTTGGTTTGCTTTTTATAGATTTATTTATTCTTATCTTAAAATTAGTTATTGGATCAATTCTTTCTTCGATTATAAATCTCTCAAATTCATTATTAAACAAAGTTCTTACATCATATTCTCTTGATATTAATTTTAGGTCTTCATTATATATCTTTTCCATTTTTTAATTTAGGATCTTTGATAAATAAAAATATTTGAAATTCATTTTTTAACTTAAATGATAATTAAAAAGAAAATATTTATAAATATATTTACAATTAATTAACTAGTAGGCAATATTAATGGATGTATTGAAAAGATTGATAATGATAATAATTTAGGTGCTGATCTAAATAATAATTGTGCATTGAATTTTATATGTAATAAATATAGGTGTGGAATTTCTGAAGGATTAGAATTATATATAAAAGGTGTAAATACAATATTAGAAAAAATTGTATACGAAAGCCAAATATCTAAAATTTATAGAAATTGCAATTAGAAGATCTTTATATAGATCGAATCTTATCGGATATGCTAGATATACCAATTATGAAATAATGAAATTATAAAAATAAAAATTTTTCAATAATATTATAGAAGATGATATTTATATCAACAAATAATATTTAGAATATTACTTGCTGTGAATTTTTAGAATATAAAATTATTTTGGAATAAAAAATGAAAATAAATTTATTTATATTTAATATTTAGCAGTAGCAGAAGAAAATAATGATAAAAGTATAGATTATTGATATGTATTTCCGTATATTTATAAATAATATTTTTATAAATTTTAATTATATACCATAATAATGTTTGCAGGATTTCTGGCATTAGGTATTGTTGCAATCATAGTATTTTTTATAGTTATATGGTTTATATCTTCTGTATCTATTTACTTAGCTGCTAGGATTATTAAAATAAATGTACCTTTTTTAAGAGTTCTGATTGTTACCTTAATTGCAGATATAATATCTTTTATAATAAATTTTGTAACAGCACATAATTTTGTAGTATTTATCACAGGTCTTATTATAGGTTTTGTAATAACTCTAGCTATCTATAAGTATTTGTTCGATATAGATTGGATAAAAACTTTTGTTATGCTAATCATAGCTAACGTAATAGCTTTTGGTATAATAGTGATCTTAGGTCTAATGTTTACTGCTATTAGTTATTTTGTCCTTGGTGGTTTATTTTCTAATCTTCAGGCAGCACCATAAAGTTTTCTATATTTTTAAAATTTTCATATAAAGATAGATCATCGATTTCATTGAAACAAAAGATTTTTTCAAATCTATTAGAGAATTAAAAAATTTTTATTTAAAATAACTATTTTATTATTCTTTATAATATTTATATTATAACATTAAAAAATTTTAAAAATAACAAAATTTTTATTCCTTTTATGGAGGTTTGGCTTATTATTCTAGTAGTAATTTTAATATTATTAGTAGGATTTTTTATAGCAATGTATAATTCTCTAATAGCATTAAAGAAAAATGCAGAAAAGGCATGGTATGATATAGATGTATTATTGCAAAAGAGACATGATGCATTGGCAAAATTAGTAGAAACAGTAAGTAGTTATTTAGTATATGAAAGAACAGTTCTTGAAAGATTAACACAAATGAGAACTCAATATATGAATTTACCATCAAATGATATACAATCAAAAATAAATTTATCAAATCAAATTACAGGAGCTTTTAGATATCTATTTGCAGTAATGGAAAATTATCCACAATTAAGATCAAATCAAAATGTAATACAATTACAACAAGCAATTATGGAGTTAGAATCACAATTGGCAGATGCAAGAGAATTTTATAATGAAGCAGTAACTTTATTAAATACAAGAATACAACAAGTACCATATAATATTGTCGCTAGTATAGCTGGTATAAGACCAATGCCTCTATATAAAGTACCAGAGGAAGAAAAACAAGATGTATCTACAAGGTTACAATTTTAAATATGCAACAAAACCGTATTATTTTTTTAAATCTTAGAAATCTAGGTTATTTACAACAAACACCTCATGTTAAAAATTTGTCAAGTACTAGGACAATATATCATAATTATATACCCCCATATGCAAAAGATATTAAAGCAAAGAATTATGATGGTTTTTATTTTGCGTTTTTTATGATTTTTTATATTTTTATATTTCAGTTCATAAATATTCCATTTAAGTTACCATTATTCATTATTTTAATATCAATATCGCTTTTTTTAATTATTAGAGGTTTTAAGAGATATATAATACATAATATTTTAAATAATACTCCAGTTTCTAAAATTCATATTGCAACTTATGGTTTAGATAAGGTTAAAGGAAGATTTATACCTTACGGATTTCAACCTTTGAAAACCCCAATTAGTGGGCAGGATTGTATATACTATTCTATTTCCACTTTTTACGTACAATCTAGAGGAAGCAATAATAATTCAAATCGGAGATCATATTTTGTAGATGGTTTTGATGTAGGAATACCAACATTATTTACGGATGGAACTGGTTTTTCAGCAGTAGATTTAGAAAAGGCACCAACTGTTGAAGTAAGAACAAACATAATTGAAATAATACCAAATAATTTGCAAAATCATAAAATAAAATTATCAAATTTTAATGATGCTAAAAGAATTAGTGATGAAATTTTACAATATATAAAATATGCTGCAAATAATAATACTCAAGCAAATCTTTCCTATATAAAAAATTATAAATTTATAATAGGGAATAGTATAATAAGAAATTTAAAAAGGTATATACCCGATGTGGAATTAGAAAATTCTATACTTCATAATAAATTAGGAGTAAAAATAAATTCATGGACCTATTATAGACAAAATCATTTGTATTTAGTAGAACAATATATTCCAATTAATGAAGATTATACAATTGTTGGAGGATTTGCAGATACTGGGGAAATGATAAATATGAAACCAGTAAAAGTTACAGTTCCAGATATGTCTACAGGAATTTTGGAAGTTCATTTATCAAATTTTTATCGAAATGAGTTCCTTATAAAAGCTGTTGCTTATATAACTCTTGGAATTATCTATTTAATTACAGGAATTGCATTAATAATATAGAATTTAGACGATTTTTTATATGTTGATATACTCATTATAAAAATTACTTATATATTAGTTACCTAAGATAAATAAAAATTTATAGAAAGAGATTATGGAGATAATAAAAACTTGTTTTGTGTAATGCTCCTAAACATTATTATAAGTATTAATTCTAACATTAATAATGAATTATTATCCCAGCTTAAAAAATAACAAAATATATTTTTGAATGTACTAAATTTTAAATAATAAATATTTGTAAATTTTTTATTAATATCTATATAATGGATGAATTGGCTAGTATTATAAAAAATAGTTTTGATGGGACTATAGAATATCTTAAAAAGAATAATATACAGGTTGAAGAAAAATTATCATTAGTAACTCTAGAATCATATGAAGAATATCAACAAAAATATGGAACAAACCCTAGAATTCATGTTGGAGAATATGATCGAATGAAAAATGAAGTCCATATTATAAAGAATAGATTAAGAGAAGTTATAAATAGAGATATAAATGATCCAAATAAAATTTTTATTGGTAATCTAGTTTCTATATATCATAATGGAATATTATGGCCAGTATATAAAAATGATAATGATATAGAAAAGATTATAGCAAATGCTGTTACAGATTCAATAGTAACTCATGAAATTGGGCATTCTATAGTTGGCGATGAATGGAGAACTTCTGCATTTGAATTTTTGGTATACTTCTATAAAAATGAATTATATAAATATCCTGAAGTGTATAAAATTATGGAAGAAAATGTAGAAATATGCGAAAAATATATAAAGAAGGAGAATCCATCATCATCCTATTCATTGGGTTCGCCTTTAGCACCATATTCTTTTGGCTCATGTTTTGCAAATAATATTATATATGCTTATGAAAGTATATTAAATAAGAACAAAGAATCTCCTAAATTAAATATTAAAGATATGATATAAAAACTTAAATTTTTATCTAAAGATTATTATGTAGAAATAACTAAAACATTCAATATGATACTTAGCGATTATATGGAAATAGCTAAAACACTTAATGCAAAATACGCCATGTTAAGTTGGATAATGAATTGTTTATTAGAGAAACCACCTAATATGACAAATAATATATAATTTATTAAAAAGCTACTTATATATTAGATAATTGTTTTGTATTTTTTAATTATTTAAATTTTTTATTGTTATAAGCACTTTTTATTTATTTTTCTTATATTAAATATTGTAATTATGTTGTTATTTCATTTAATAGGCTTCCAATGATAATTAAGAGGAATATCATATGTATAAAGTATATGTGAAAATATACTTATCTAAAAATTTATCTACCTATTATAATATATTATGAAAGCAATTAATGATGGATGATGTATACAGAAAGTTGAATGAGATAAAAGGTGATAAAAGCTTTAGTGATATAATTGAGGAGTTAATAGAGAAATCATTAAGTTTGAGGAGGAAAAAGTTGGAGAAATATTTTGGTATATTAAGTGAAGAAAAGGATGAAGAACTGGAGAGGGAAATTAAAGAAATGAGAAAAAAGAGCGATGAAATTATTAATAGAAAGCTCGGCAATTATTTATTATTTAAGAAGTAATAAAAAAGTAAAGGAAGTTATTTTAAATTCAGAGGACTTCTACGCAAGTTCTTTAACTGTATATGAAATCTTGTTAGGTAAGGTTAAGGAAAGTGAAATCCTTGATTTTCTATCAGGGTTTAAAATCATAAACCCTACTAAGAAGGATGCGATAATAGGTTCACAAATTTATAAGAAATTAAAAGATAGAGGAAAGTTAATTGGAAGTTTCGATATATTAATATCAGCTCAAGCAATAAATAAGAGATTAATTTTAGTAACTAAGGACTCTGATTTCTTAAAAGTTAAAGAAAAATTTGACGAATTAAATTTAATCCTAATTTGAGGAAGTTTTGATGTAGTTTGTCTCAGAGGAATAATATTGACTATTAACAATTAAAGAACCTGTATCATACTTTAACTTAATTTTGTCGCAGTTCTAAAAATATCATATCTAAAGTTATTGTTGGCTTAGTTATGTCGGATAACAGAAATTATCCGTCATTGTTTTGAAGGGGTTTTGAATAGATGTGGTTTTGATGGAAGTTTTGATAAGATTAATCATGGCTAAGTAAGTTAATAACAAATTTTTAGATTTTTGATAGTCTCCAAATATTTATAAAGGATTTTGTAACTGTATAGTTATGATTGACTTTCTTGAAAGCCTTAAAAGTATTATGAGGGATACATATAATCATCTAAATGATTATATTGATGATTTTAAGAATAATATAAAAGATATAATTCATTACTTAAGAATTATAAATTATTTTAAAGAGGATTATGAAATAATTTATGAAATAATATTTAAAGCTAGATGTGATGCAATTTCTAATGATATTAAAGAAATAGCAAATTTACCATGCTATTTGATTATATACTTTTTTATATTTATTTTAGTATTTGTGATTATATACATTGTTTATCTTTATAATTTTTTAACTTCATATTTGCATGGTAAATTTATAGTTGGCAATAATAATATACATACCTACGTATGGATATTTATCATAACAATCTCACTTATAATGACATTTTATTTATACTATATATATAAAAGATTTAGCATTAAAAAAGTTGGGAGAGTCATACTTGAATTTTTTATATTTCTTACAGTGTATTTAGCTTTGCAAATATTAATTTTATATGGTATTATAGGCTGGGCGACTGGATTTAGCTGGATATCAAAAATTTTGTATTATATTTATGATGTTGTTTTTGTTTTTGTTATTATTTACATGGCAATTATTTTAGCTTTATTCTTTAGATGTCCTCATCTATTAAAAGAACTCAGAAAACATTTGAATAAGATTTATAGCCAATGTAGGCAATATGCAGAAAATTTAAATAGAATTTTTGGTCAAAGTATTCAAATATATAATCAGAACAGTAGAAATAGGAGAAAAAGATATAAGAAATATAATTTCTAATTGTTAATTATCGATAATTACCAAAATTAATGTAAATTAATTATTAGATGCAAATAAAAAATTAAGAGATATTTTAAATAAATATGGAAATGAAATAAAGAAGTTAATAAATTTATGAAAGTAAATACTAAAATCATATACTTTTTTAATCCTTTGGATATATGTTATCTTAAGCCATAATTTTGCGTTATATTTTTCTAATTTAATATAAAGGGTAAGTTAAATGATAATAAACTTTATATATGTATAATTACAATTAGTATAATTATGATTATACAAAATTTCAAAGATAGAAAAGAAGAATTAACCTCACTTAATAAATATTTAAATAGTGACAAATTTGAATTCATAATAATTTATGGTAGAAGGAGAATTGGTAAGACAGAATTGGTATTAAAAGCTACAGAAAAAATGAGGAGAATATATTATTTAGCTTTAGAAAAGAATAATTTGGATAGATTTTATAATTTATGTTTAAATTATTTTCCAGAATTAAATAAATATAAAAAAGATTGGGAAATATTGTTTGATTTTTTAAAAGATAAAGTAGATATTATAATTATTGATGAATTTCAAAATTTAATAAAAGAGGATAAAAATATATTAAATATTTTCCAAAATATTGTTGATAATATATTAAAAAATTCTAAAATAAAATTAATAATAATCGGATCATCAATATCAATGATAAAATCAAAAGTTTTAAGTTATAAAAGTCCTTTATATGGTAGGAGAACATTAACATATAAATTAAAATCAATATCTTTTTTTGATTTAAAAGAATTCTTTCCAGATAAAAATATTTTAGAATTAATAGAAATATATGGATTTGCTGATGGAAATCCTTATTATCTATCAAAAATAAATGGAAATTTTTGGGATTGGTTAGATAAAGAATTAAAAGAGAAAACATTTATATTAGATGAAGTAGATTTTTTAATGAGATATGAATTCGAAAATCTAAGTTTATATAAATCAATTTTAGAAGCTATTTCATTTGGTAAAAATACTATAAAAGAAATTAAAGATTATATAAAAGTTGAAAGAACAGATTTGAGTCCATATTTAAAAAATTTAATTGAAATAGAATTAATAAAAAGAATTGTTCCAATAGATCAAAAAATAAATTCTAGAGCAGGTAGATATTATATAAATGATAACTTTATTAGATTTTGGTTTAGATATATTTATCCAAATTTAAGTTCTATAGAAGAGGGTATATTTGATATTAACAATATTAAAAATGATTATAACAGATATTTGGGATATGTTTTTGAAGGTATAGCAAAACAATTTTTAATAAAAAGCAAATTATTTAAATTTACAAAAATTGGAAAATGGTGGTATAAAGATAAAGAAATAGATTTAGTTGCATATAATGAAAATACAAAAGATATATATTTAATAGAATGTAAATATTCTGATAATATAAATCCAAAGGAAATATTAGAAAATTTAAAGGAAAAATCCGAATATATAAATTTAGATATGAAAAATAAATATTATATAATATTTGCAAAAAGTTTTAAAGAAAGAATTAAAGAGAATAATTTATATCTATTTGATTTAAAAGATTTAGAAAATATAATGTATCAAATATAAGAATTATGTAATTTGTCATATCAATTAATTTTATAATATTTTATTAAATATCTTGTAAAATTATCAATTAAGAAAATTTGTTCTTCTAATTTGTTAGAATAATATAAACTTTTTGAAATAAAAAAACTAATAAAGGCTAAAAAATTATAACTTAAATCCATAAAAGAGCACAGTCATCTCAGTATTAGATCTGCCAAAAACTCAAACTCGTCATAAAAGGCCATAAGTCATCCAGCTATGAAATCCATTCTCTTTATCTTTATAGTCAACTCTATAAAGATCTTTATCTACTTTAACTATATTTACTTCTGGATTCGATATTATTGGATTTTTTGAATCTATAGAAGTAAATGCAGATAGAGATATATATTGATCAGGATGCTTAATTTTTCCTGGATATAATTTAGCTGCCTTTTGGGACCAATCTTTTATATTTTGTATGAAATAATCGGAATTGGGTAACACAAATGATGATTTATCACTATAACGAGTGCATACAATTTCATTAGGTGAATGTAACATGTCTGATTCGCATATATATATTCCATCTATACTATGAACGTCTATTTTAATAGATTGTTGGTGTTTGTACTGCTCAGCATCATAATCAGATGTACTGGTAACCCAACCTATTAATACATTGACTTTATTTATTTCAGGTATATTATATGTTTTTTGTGCCATTTCGACTATTTCTTTTGAATAGTTCCTTAGTTCCTCCATAAGTGAAATATATTCTTGATTTTTGTTACCTAATTCTCCTATTATTCTATCTAGACCAAATATTTTTCTGATTTTGCCGACCATAATATTTATTATATAAGAAAAATTTATAAATTTATTCTATATTATAGTTATTTAATTGTAATAAACAAATGTTTTTAAAATAAAATATCTATAATTATAAAGTTAAAGATAAAAATTAACGACTAAATAATTTTTGAAATAAAAAAATCTATAAATGATAAAATAGTTATGGCTTAAAAGGGTTATAAGGTTCTGCAGTTATCTCAATAACATATATACCATTGTTATATTTAATTTTATTGCCATCTTTAACTATTTCTGGATTCTCTTTTATTGACCCTTCTGGATTCACAGAAGCAACGGATCTAAAATGTATATGTTTTTTACCCATATTCATAAACGTTTCTGGCTTATATATATTATATGCATTTAGAATTGAATTTATTATGTTTTGTACAAACGAAGCACTTTGAGATGGATCATATAATTCAGAATCTATCTTACTATAATCAGTGCATTTAACTCTATTAGGTAAATATGGTGAGTTTGAAAGACACCTAATTCCTTTATTTCTATTATAAACGTCTGCACTAATATAGTATCCGCACTCCATAGGTTCATTACCACTTTTATAGCAATATAAATCTATTACTGCATCAATTCCTTCCATTTCAGACAGATTAACCTTTTTTTGTGCATCTTTAGCCATTTTATATAATGAGTCTCCTAGTTCGTTCATAGGATATTCTAATCTTTTATTAATTTCTTCTTCTAATCTTTTATTATCTTCTTCTCCTAACCATTTATTAAGGTTTTCTATTAACTCAGATATCTTTTTAGAACTTTCATATGATTGTTGACTTTCCATGCTATTATATTATATAGAAAAATTTATAAATTTATCTTATACAATAATTATGTAATTGTAATAAATAAATATTTTTAAAAAATATCTATAATCATAAGATCAATCTATAATAATTATTTGATAATCCAATTGACTTATATAATCATTTTTGAAATAAAAAATCTAATAAAAGATAAAATGGTTATAACTTAGAAGGTGTCAAAAGAACTTCCTTTCATCCAAACATTAACTCTACCATTGTTATATTCAAGTTCTTTTTCTTTACTACTAAGGTTATATATTTTTATTTCAGAATTCTCTTTTCTTGGCTTGTCGAAATCCATAAAAACACCTGCTTTCATATCTATATGAGTATCTTTATTAGTATGTTGCTCATTCATATCGATAGGTACTCCTGGATATAATATTTTATACATACTTAGAAATGATTTTTTTATACCTTCTATGAAAGAACTGGAATCATATAACTCAAATGATAAATTATCATTATATTTAGTGCATTCAATTTTATAAGATGGATTTTGTGAGTCTGAATGACACTCAATTGTTTCTTTTTTAATATAATTCTCATTAATAAGGTATGCTTTATCAAAGAGTATTTTAATATTATATCCACACTGCAAAGGTTCATTATTATGTTTATCACAATATAACTTTATTTCTGTATAAATGCTTTCTTCCAAATTTTTTATTGTAGAGGATTCTTTTATTTCAGGTAGATTAATTCTTTCTTCTAATTTTTTAGCCGCTTCCTTTAATAAGTTCTCTAGATCCATTATATAATATTCTAGCTTTATTTCGTTTAATAATTTCTTTAGTTCTTTTGTAGTATCTTCTAGTTGCATTTTATTATTTTCTTCTTTTATTAAATCAGATATTTTTTCAGAACTTTTATCCGATTGTTGACTATTCATCATATTATACTATATAGGAAAAATTTATTATACTATAGTTATTTAATTGTAACAAACAAATATTTTTATAAATATTTATAATTAAATATCAACCTATCTAATATTTAACAATAAAAAGGATTACTTATACATTATTATATTTATTTTTTATGAATAAATTAAGAAAATATTATCTAAATTAAATATAATTATATAGATTTGGAAAATAAATGATCATTTTTAAAATAAAATTTTATAATATCTTTATAATGAAGAAAAACTCATCGGCTGATAAATGATGAGGGTCTTGAGCTCAGATTTTTTAATATTTTATAAAACAATTATTAATGGAAGAAGAATTGTACGCAACAAAATATGAACTTTATATTTCTTTAATAATTACATTAATAGTTATTGCAATAATAACAAATACATTAATTAATTTACCGTATAGAAATCTATATTACATGTCAATATTAATTATATTAATATTAATTATTATAGATATCTATATATATTTATCATATAAAGGAAAAATACCTTTATATAAGGTAAAGAGAAAAGATTAATTCTTTTTAGATTTTGCAATATCTAAAGCTCTTATTTTAATTAAATCTTCGATTCTATTATATAATAAAGATTCAGCTAACTTATATTTATATTCAATATCTTTATATACTAAGTAAGCTTTCTTTATTTGATTATTTCCTATATATTCATCAAATATTTTCTTTCTATCAACAATATCTTCCAAAATATTTAATATATCATTATCTTTAAATGACATTAATAATAATATTTTTGCCTCATTATCTTGGATTTTATTAAATAATTTTTTTGCATGTAATCTATACAAACTAATTAATATGATTAAATTGTTAATCATTTTGTCAATCTTCATAAATTATCATTGATAAAAAAATTTATAAAAGAAACTACCTTGTTATCTTAACAGAATCTAATTCTTCTTTATATTTCTTACCAGGTCCTTCAGTAAAATATTTATATACAGGTTCTAATTTATTTGCTAACCATTTTCCAACAGCTTTCTTTAAATCCATTGGATGTATTTTTCCTTCAACCCAATCTTTTCTTAAATCCCATAAATTATTATATATTTTTCTTTCTCCAGTTTTTTCATTAATTATCTCAAACTCAATATCTTTATATGAATACTTATATAATTCATTAGATTCTTTATCAATTATTTTATATATTTCATTCCAATTTATTTTATTTTTATTCTTTAATTCTTCATATATATCATAATTTATTTTTTCAATATTTTCTATTTTATATAAATTATTTTCATATAAATATTTTATCACCCCATAATTTTCCTGATCCCTAAATATTAAATATTCAACTATTTCCCATATTGGATTGAATTCTAATTCTCTCTGAGGACAAAATGCTTTATTTATTTTATCAATAATTTCTGAAGGACTATCATGAACAAATATTGCAGAACCTGGTATAGATTTAGACATTTTTAGTTCAGACAATTCTTCCTTAGCTTCTTTTATATTTCCAGATTTTAATTTTTGAAATGTTTCATATGGTAATTGTAGATTTGTTATTAATTGATGATGTACTGCAATTAAATCATAATTTATTTTATCAGCATATTCAATTGTAATTACATGTGCTTTTCTTTGATCAATTCCAGCATGTGCAATATTTATCTTTTGAAATATTATATCTGCAGCCTGCATTAATGGATATATTAAATTTGCAGATGGCATTGATTCTTCATATTTTCTTCCCATAATTGTAACAGATCTTAATAATCTATTTAATGTAGTATTTTTTCCAATTTTAATTACTTCTGCCCAATAATCATTATTATATATTTCTGATGCTAAAACAAATTTTATTTTATCAGGATCTCCACCTAAAGATTTTATTGTTTGTTTCATTGCTTCGGTAAAATATCCTCTTGCAATTCTTTTAATTACTTCTGGATCTCCACCTAATTTATTATTTATTACTGAATGCCAATCTGCTAAAAATACTTCTGTTTCTGCAAAATTCATAAAATCAATTAATTTATATCCAGATACAACTGCAGTACCTAGATGGACATATCCAGATATTTCATATCCTATATAATGTCTAAAATTATCTATCTTATTTACTTTTTCTTCATTTAATACTTCTATTGTTGGTTTTTTCCATAAAAGTAATTTTATAATATTTTTATCCATCATAATTATTTATAGCAAAAATTTTTGCCTTTTTAATACCGATCCATAATTAAATTAATTTCAAGAAAAATTTATTAATTATACTGAAAATGGTAATGATGAAGGTCCATTTATATAGAAATTTTTTAATATTTCCCATACTTCAAAGAAATCGAATATCTCATTTTCAACCATCTTTTTTAATATTCTAGCTCTATAATCTAATATTTGATATATTTTTCTTTTATCATCAATTTTCATTAATGGTGCAATTTTCTTTTCTAATATATAACTATTATATTTTCCAATGAACATATGTTTATCTTGTACAGAATTCCATGTAAATACATTTCTAACAGCAACTTTCTTTAATTCTGCAATATATTTTTCTATTTCATATATATTTGTTACTCTTCTTTCATATCTCCCTTTTACTGTTACAGATGTTGTAAATACAGCAATATTTAAGTTATCTATAAATGTAATTGGTATATTTATTGGATCTCCAGTCAATCTTTCTATTAATTGGGTTATATTACCTGAGTGGAATGTTGTCATGACAGGATGACCTGTTTGCATTGCCTGGAATGCTACATATCCTTCTTTACCCCTTATCTCACCTATTAATATATAATTTGGTCTAGATCTTAATGCTGCTCTTAATAGATCATACATAGATACATCTGAACTTTTTCCAACTTCCCTTGTAACCAATCTTTGCCATATATTATGTGGTATATTTAATTCAGGTGTATCTTCTACAGAATAAACCTTTGCATCAGGTTTAATAAACGTAGTTAATGCATTTAATAATGTAGTTTTTCCTGATGCTGTTTCTCCAGATATTATTATATTCATCCCATTTTCAATTGCTAACCATAAATAAGCAGCTTCTTCTGGAGAAATTGTACCAAAAGAAATTAATTGTGTTATACTTAATGGTTTTGCAGTGAATTTTCTTATTGTAAATGAAGATCCATGTAAAGATATATCTTTACCATATATAAAGTTAACTCTTGATCCATCTTGTAATATTGCATCAACTATTGGTCTTGTTTCTGATGCCGGTCTATCAACTAGTTGTGAATATTTAATTATATATTTATTTAAATCTTCTTCATTTTTAAATTCTCTATTTGTTTTAAGCATTCCAAATATTTTATGTACAACATAGATTGGACCTAAACCTAATATATGTATATCTTCCAAATAAGGATCTCTTAAAAATGGTTCTAAAAAACCATAACCAAATCTTTCCCTAATTAAGAAATATAATAATTTATCATATTCTTCTTGATTTTTTATATATACTTTATCAGAAAATAATTTTCTTTTAAAATCAATAACCTTATTAAATAAATCAATTATGTATCTTCTTACTTCTTCAATATTATTAAAGTTAATATCCTCTATTGCATATTTAACAATTTTTGTTTGTATTTGATCTAATTTTTTCTTTTCATTATCATTTAATTCTGGTTCTATTACATTATATAATGCTTCTCCGGATGGTAATTTATATATATGAATAAATATTGGATCTCCAACAGGATATAATATATTAAATTCAGTTCTAGATCTTAAAGAAAAATCTAGAGAAGTCATCCATTCGGGAGGCCCAATTTTTAATGATATTTCATTAATATAATTTCTAAGATGCTCATATTTATTCAATGCCTCATCAAATGATGCAGTTATATCATTAGTTATTACTTTTGTATTTTCTCTCTTTATTATATATTCTTCTTTTGTTTCTTGTATTTGTTCAGGCATTATATATATGAAGATATCTCAATTATTAGCCCTATATTAGGTTCTACTCTAAATGGTATTAATGTATTATATATTCCCATTGGATATCTAAATCTCTTTACTTCTATTATTTTTAATAATGATGATTCTCCAATGGAAGAAAACCTTAAATTAAAGTATATATCTGCAATTCTCCTTATATTTCTTACAAAAAATCTATTTATTTCTGAAGGATTATATGTTAAGATAATTGTTTTATCTAGATTTTTTATTTTACTTAAAAATTCAATTAATCTTATTGAATCCATTTTATTTAATCCATTTATTAATGGATATGATAAAGAATCCAATATTATTAACTCATTTTCTAATAATTTTTTAGACTTTTCTTTTGTTAATTCAAATATTAAATTTTCTCTCTCCTTTATTTTATTAAATAAATTTAGGGTTGGTATAAATAATAATTTTTGATTTAATAAATAATCTTTTATATCATAACCCAACGATTCCATTTGTTTAATAAAATCTACAACAGATAATTCTGTAGAAATATATGTTGCGGTATGATTATTTGATAAAGCTCCGTATAATATTCTCTGACATACTATACTCTTTCCAGTTCCATTTTCTCCTTCAATTATAAATATACTACCTTTTGGAATTCCTCCTCCAATTCTATTTGAAAATTCATCCCTATCTAAATAAACATTAATATATTCTACCATTATGGGCTAATATAATATAAAGATGATTGGCCGTTACAAAATGTTATTGTTAAATTATCTCCAGCATTTACTGGATAACTTATATTCAATTCTATTGTATATTGATTTAATACATTATATGTAAAGTTAACCATTGTATTTCCTACCTCTATATTATTTATACAATTAGATGGATTTATATTCTGTACTAAATATAATATTGAATAGTTACCAGAATTATAATAATTTATTATATAATTTACTTGACTTTCATATGTTGGACTTGTTATATTTGATATTTCACTTGCAATTATTTTTCCTGCCGAAGAATAAAAGTTAAAAAATGTACTTAATACTAAATATCCAGCTATAAATAGAATAATTAAATATATTAGTTCCCTTATCATCTTTTTATTGGTGATATATATCCTTTTTGAATTAGCTCATTATATAGATCTTTTAATCTTTCAATATTATCTGAACTACTTATCTGTGCTAATTTCGATATTATATATAAACTTACTATATGATCTGTTGGTAATAACTTTTTATTTTCTCCCTCAACGTTTTTTAATCCATTTAAATATTCCTTTAATTTTATTTTTACTTTTTCTGTTATCCAATTAATTGATTCATAATAATCCAATGCATCGTCTACTTCATCTATATTTGATTTTTTAACTAAGTATGCTAACCAACCAATTATAATTGAAGAAACAGTTGGATTGTCATCAAGTTTACTTAAAGGTAATATATTATTTTCATTATTATCTATCTTATTTTCATTTATAACTTGAACATTTGATTCTTCTTTTTTTTCTTCTTCTACAAATGGATTATAACTTTTTATTAGCATTTCATATATAGAAAAAACTTTTTCCAAGCTATTTTTAATACTATTTATTTCATTTTGATGATTTTCTATTGTAGAACTAATATTTGAAACATTACTTGAAATTTCAGATACTTTATTCTCTAATTCCCTTACACTTTTTGCTAAACCTTCAATAGAATTAACAATATTTTTTATTTCCGATATATAATTTTGATTTACAATATTTTGTTGTGGTAAAACATTAATATTTTGGACATTTTTATCATTATTCTTTTTTCTAAATATGTTCGAAAATATATTCATACAAATTTTAAATATCTCGAAATATATAAGTTTTATAATCATTCCCGATAATCAATATTGATAATGATAGTTAAGAAAGCAGATTATATTAGTATACCATCTATAGGTATTGTAATGCATATCTTTGAAGATTTTCTTTTAGCAAGTAAAAGCGAAAAAAACAATATTGAAAGGATGAATATTGATATAAAAAAATATTATATAGAATCACCAATTGTTTCTCCATATTTTATAGAATATAATAATGGAATAATTATTAGTTCTAATGCTCCTGAAGAATTAAAGAATATATTAAAGAATCATTTTGATATAATTGAAATAGATTTTATAGAAAATCTAATAGGAAATATATTTTTAATTGGAAAAAATGGAATAATTTATTCTTATGGAAAAGATAGTGATGTAAAGAAGATATCTGAAAAACTATCTTTACCAGCATATAAGATAAAAACAAAATATCTTTTTGGAAGTATATCAAAATTATATAATAATAAATTGTTAATAAGTCAGGAATTAAGTGATAAAATAATAGAAAAAGTAAAAGAAATTACAGGTTATAGTTTAGATATAGGATCAATTAATTTCGGAAGTCCATATTTAAGATATGGAATAGAAATTAATAAAGAATATTTAATAATTGGAAAATATTCTACTGGTCACGAAATTATTAAGGTTGAGGAGTTTTTTTCATAGATATTTCATCTATTTTTGTTCTTATCTCATTTAAATCTTGATTTAATTTATTTATTATATCATCTATTAATTTTAAAACTTCATCTTTACTTTTTTCAATAAATATATTTCTTCCAATATTTATTAATAAATTTTGATCATCTTTTATTGACCCTTTAACAAATATTAATCCTCCTAAATTTATATATGTATCATCCTGTTTTTTCAATTCATTAATAAAACTCTTTATCAATTCATATTCTAATATTTTATTCTGTATGGCTTCTAATTGACTATATAAAAATTCTAATAGTTCATCAGAATTTTCCATTTTTAATATATTCTATAAATTTCTTTAAATTCTTATCTTTTATATCATTTTCACTAATTTCTTCAATTTTTAATATTCTTATTTTATTTCTTTTTACTTTATATGCACTTCCAAATAATGAATATATTCTTTCTAAAACATCTTTTTCATTTATTCCCAATAATTCCTTTGTAAATTTATAAACAACCTTTCTTTTTGTTAAAACCCCTTCTTTTTTCTTCAAATTTCTTAAAATTTTTGTTTTAAATATTAATCCTTCAACTCTATATATTTTTACTTCCATCTTAGTTCTTTGGTAATAAAGATATATATTCTATGCCTATTTTTTCTGGATTTCTTGGTGGTCTTATTGCTTTCCTTAATATTAATAATCTTTTCTTTGCCCCTATTACTGAACCTTTCAACATTAAATATGTATTCTTTACAATTCCATAATGTGGCCAACCAGAACTTTGATTTATTTCATTATAATTATCAGAAATCTTTATTATTAATTTATTATATTCTGTTCTTCTAAAGAACCCATATTGACCTGGCATTGGTGCTGTTGGAAATATTCTTCTCATTCCTCTTGCTCCTCTAGCACCTGCATGTCTTACAGATTTACTTCTCTTGTTTTCTTTAGGTTGAATTGTTATTCCATATCTTTTTACTTCCCCTTGAAATCCTTTTCCCTTTGTTATACCAATTACATCAATATATTCTCCCTCTTTAAATACGTCATTTATTTTTATTTGATTTCCCAATACATTTTTTGCATAATTAAATATTTCTTTAATATTATTTCCTCCAATAGGTATTTCAAATATTTCTGGTTTTTTCTTTTTAATTGTTGTTAACCATGGTTGTGTATATACAATTAATTTTATTAGTGAAACCTTATCTAATATTTGTTCAGCATCTTGAATATCTTTCTCTAGATCTTCATTTGGTTCCAATGTTTTTATTCTTCTTTTAACATATTCATCAAAATTATTAGAAATAATATCCTTTAAAGAGAGAAAACCTTTATTTATATCTTTCTTATATAATCTAATTCCAAGAACCTTTAACGGAGGAGTTTCTATAATTGATACAGGAACATATTTTCCTTCTTTTGTTAAAATATGTGTCATACCAACTTTATATCCAGCAAAAGCAACTGGTTGAATATTATTAATGGAAGGCCAACTCTTAATTATCGGATATATTCTTTTAGCCCTTACTCTTGGCCAAAATTGCATAGATACTGCTCTAGGTTTATGTCTACCATGTTGTGGCATTTTTTAATATGTTATTAAAAACTCTTTTAAATTTTTGAAAAATCTTTATTTTTTAAGGGACCGTAGGCTAGTGGTAGGCTACTGGGTTTGGGTCCCAGTGATCGGGGTTCGAATCCCCGCGGTCCCATGATTATTTTTGTCAAATACTTTGTTAACAATTTTATAATACTTCATATATGGTTTTAATATTTCATTTATATTATATATATAGTGAAGATGCAAGGCATTGCTGATAAATGATGAAACATCGATATACAGATATAATTAAGCATTTTAATTTTTCATAATAATATTTTTATAATTGGACCCGTAGCTCAGCATGGATAGAGCGACGGCCTTCTAAGCCGTAGGTCGGGGGTTCGAATCCCCCCGGGTCCGCTATTGATTTGAAATCTTAAATGGTAAAGTAGCTTGTTGTACAGTGTTTTCATACATAAATGAGAATTCATAAGATCCACTATTAGATAATAAGTTATTTATAATTATATCTTCATTTGTACAATTTAATCCAATTATTTCTTGACTATCTGAAGGTAGTGTATAATTATTTGTAACTATATTACATGTGCCAGTTTGATAACTATTGCTATATATATAAGTAACTTTCATATTATTTAGATCTATATTAGATCCACTATTATATATTACTGCATATATACCATTTGAAGTAAAGTACATATATGATATCTTAAATGATATAGGACCAGATGACGAAACATTCTTTCCTAAAAGTTTTAATATTACTTGTGGAGGTACAAACAAATATAAAATAACTATAATTCCTAATATAATACCAAATATTATAATAAGTGTTGTAAGGAAGTCACTTTTCATTATGATAAAATAATTTTATGATATTTTTAAATTTTTTCTTTTATAACTTTAAAATCTATGCAAACCCTATAATTTCCTGGGGCTATATCTCCAACTTTTAATATATTTAATATCTCATATTTAAAGTTTAATTCATTTGAATATTTTTCTAATAAATCTATTGCTTTTTCCTTTATTTTTTCTTCTTCAAAGAATTGATATAAGTGTATTATTCCATTATTTTTTATTAAAGGTATTGCATATTCTAAAAATGTATGACTTTCCTTTGGTAATGGCATTATAATCCTATCAAACTTTTTATTAAATTTTTCTAAATTTTCTAATTCACCAATATATTTTAATTTTTTATATTTTATATTTTTTATCATTTCATCATATTCATAAATATATAGATTGTTTATTTCCAATCCAGAATCAATTATATCTTTTATATATTCTTTATCATTTTTTATTATTCCATCTCCATTTTCTAAATAACCTATATATTTTGATACATCTCTTACATCTCCTAATAATGTGATAACATTATTTACTTTATTTATTTTTACATTTTCTAGTCCATATTTTACTGCAAAGGGATTTAACTCAATTGAATAAATTATTTTAGCTTTCGAATATTTTGCTATATATATTGGATATACATTTACACCAGAAAACATTACTAGAACCTCTTCATTTTCCCTTACTTGTTTTGCAATTCTATATCTTTCATTACTTAATCTTGGAGAATAATAACATCTAGATACATCTACCTTAAATCTTAATCCATATTCAATATTAATTGTTTCAGTTTTATTTTCTCCATATAAAATTTTATATTTTGGAATCCTATATGGAGGTAAAACATCTGTTTCCTGTAATAGAATTGTTCTTATAAATTTATGCTTTTCCAATATTCTTTTTACATATTCTTCTTCATCATATTTTAATGGCTTTTTAATTATAGCTATATCACCTATAATATCATAAGACATAATATATTTTAAATAAAAAACAATAAAAATATTATTTTTTATTATTAAATAAATTTATACTATTCTTTTTTCTTTTCTTTATTCTTAATTTTTCTCAATATTCTAAATATATTGATTATTCTATTTTTTAACCAGTATTTATTTATATATTATATCTTTAGATATCTAAATTTTATATATTATTTCAATATTTCTAAATATTTTGATTACTTTATAAATATTTTATATATAAACCCTTTATAAATTATTTATAAATACATAATCTGTTCATGGTTTTACTACATATTAGTATTCATTTGAAGTCATAAAAAAATGAAAGATTTTTAAACATTTTATATAATAATATATTATGGCAAAGAAAGGAAAGAAAGGAGAAGAAGGAGAAAAGAAACAGTAAAGATAAAGTATAATATATAATATATTTATTTGTGAAATATATTAAATATAGTAGACGCGGGTTTTCATCGGCTTTATCCATATTTTTAATTTTTTATTTTTGGCTTATAAATTTTTATTTATAAATTTATCGAAGGTCTAGTTACTGTCTGTTTTAATTTATTTATTAGATTATTATCAATCTTATTAAATAGAACCTGTGGTTCTTTAACTATCTCTATAATTATATTGTTAGAAAATTGTAAAAGAGTATTAAGGTTATCAAAAGATATTTCTTTATAATTTATAAATTCAAAGAATTTTTCTGAAGAATTTGGTATAAATGGATATAACATTGTATATATTGAAATTAGTAATATAATTAAAGATTTAACTAAACTTTTATTATTTTCTGGATTTTCCCATGGTTTATTTTCTTGAAATATTCTATTTCCATAATTAGATAATTCTAATATTTTCCTTAATGCTAAATTAAATTCTCCTTTATCCATATATTTATAATATTCATTTAATGCATTATTTATTGTATTTATTATATCATTTCTAATATCACCATCTATTTTATTATTATAATATTTTTTAACAAAAGATAAAATTCTATGTGTAAGATTTCCTATATTATTTACCAATTCATTATTTATAACAGATTGAAAATCTTCCCATTTAAAATCTGAATCTCTATTATATGGTAAAATATATGAAAGATAGAATCTCCAATAATCAGGATCAAGTTCTGATTTAATTAAAGAATCACAAAATATGCCCCAATTTTGACTTTTACTAATTTTTCTATTTTCATATGTTAAATATGATAATCCAATTACATTATATGGCAAAATATAATTATCCAATTTTGTATATTCAAAGAATTCTTTATAATTATCGCTTACATTATGTGTAGATAATAAAATAGCTGGCCAAAATACTGCATGAAATGGAATATTATCTTTACCTAAAAAGTGGTATACCTTTCCATTTATCCAAAATTCCCTCCAATTAATATCTAAAACAATTTTTATAACTTTTTTATTCTCAAATAAGAATTTTAATATTTTATATAGATTAAAAAATTCGCTATATAATCCTGATAAATATAAAACACTTCCATCTATTTTATATTCTAATTCATATACTTTATTATTTATTTTTATTTTAATTATTTTTCCATTATCTTCTAATAAAGATAAATCATTAATATTTTCATCTTTTACATCATCATATATATATTCTTCCTTTAATTTTTGTGCAATAAATGATATATATCCAATTAAAGCATCATACCAAACATACAATACTTTATCTTTATATTCTTCAAAATGGTTGTATAGATTTAATATACTATCAACTTTTGGCCAATTTTCTTCTACAATTTTTAAAATATTTGTGTATTCATCTGTATTTATTACTAAACCTTCATTTTTTAATGCATTTATTAAGGAATCAACAAAAGCATCCTTTGAATTAAATGATAATTTGTCAAATATTTTCTTAATTGTTACTTGCCATAATTCTTTATATGGAACTGGTACTCCGAAGGATAAATCTCTAGTTATACTTCTTTCCTTTAAACCTTCTTTTATCCATGATAAAGACATTGTTATTGCTAGATCTGTAAATATACCTTTTTTACTTTCCAAATATTCTTTTATTTTATCCTCTAATTTAGTTAAATTTAAATATAGATGTCTTGTTTTTCTAAATATAATTTTGTTCCCAGTAATTGAATTCTTTGGATCAATTAGATCTTTAGGATCTAATAATCTACCACAACTTTCACATTGATCTCCTCTAGCATTTTCATATCCACAATATGGACATTTTCCTACAACAAATCTGTCTGCCAGAAATTTATTCCATTCAGGATCATATGGTAATTCAACCTCTTTTTCTATTATATAACCATTTATATATGCTTTAATAAATAATTCTTGTACTATTTTATAATGTAGAGGATTATTTGATGTTTGGCTAAATTGATCAAATGATAGATTAAACCATTTATATACTTCTTTATGTATATTATGAAAAAAATTAACTATCTCTTCTGGTTTTTTATTTCTTTTAATTGCTTCTACTTCTGTAGCAGATCCATGGTCATCTGTTCCGCATAAATAAAATACAATATTACCCTTCAATCTATTGTATCTTGCAAATATATCTGAGGGTAAAAGACTTCCAGCAATGTGTCCTATATGTGGTACATTATTTACATATGGCAATGCTGATGTAATTAATATAATATCTTTACTTTCCATAAGATCTTTGTTAATTATTATTTTTATAAATTCATAACAAATCTTCTATATCTTCTTTATTCTTTGATACGAAATTTGTATATATTTCAGAATAATGGCTGAATTTTATTATATCGTTTTTATATTTTGGTAAGTTTTTTATCATGAACTGTTTTATATCTTTTACAACATTTCCAGTATATGCTTCGAACAAACTTCTTATAACATCTCTTATAACTAAATATGCATTTTCATATTTTTTTATCTCACTAATATTATCCTTAAACCATTGATATAATACATAAACAACCTCCGGATTTTTTGATATACTTGTAAATAATGTTCTCCAATCTTGTAATTTTATATAATTATCTATAGCTTTATCTAATAAATCTACAATTATGCTAGTTCTTCTAAAGTTAGATAAACCTCTTAATAATATTATCCTTTCTTCTGGGTTTTGTGATTTGGAATATAAATTATACATTCTTATATATTCATTTGTTCCTCCATGCAAACCAATTATATCTGATATAACTTGTTTATCATTATTATTTAATTTTTCCCATTCTTTGAATTTATTAAATGAATCTTTTATTATATTGTAATCATTTAAGAATCCCAATGTTTTATATGCCAATCTCTTTAACATTAAACTATTATAATCCTTTATTTCTATATTATAATAATTCTTAAATATATCTATATAATGTTTAAATATTTTCTTTTCTTCTATATTAAAGTAAAATGATATATCATATAATATTGTATATAATATTGATAAAACTAGCCAATTATCTTCATTTCTATAATATTCAATTAATTCAAATAATTTCTTTAATTTAATTTTATTCATTAATGCTAATAAATAATAATCATGTAAAATAACAGCCCTACTTGATGGTGATATTTTCTTTTCCTTGATTGCATTTCCTATATATTCTAAATTTTCATAATTTGATATATAAAAACCAATAGCATCCCTATTAATTATAAAATATCTAGGATCTCTTTTAAGTATAATCTTTCCCTTTGATTTATTGAATAATATATTCATTTTTTCTCCTTCAATATCTAAAAATAAAGGAACTGTCCATTTCTTATTTTCTTTCTTATTATATAAAAATCTTGATTGAGATAAATGTATTACAAGATTATTATAATGTACATTTATTATTGGATAACCGGGAGAATTTACAAATTTTTCAATTATTTCTCTTATATATTTTCCTCCAATTAATTCAAATTCTTTAAATAAATCTGAAGAACTAGCATTAGAATATTTATATTTATGTAAATAATTTATTATTGCAACCCTAAATTTATCGTATCCAAGATAATTATCTATCATTCTTAATACATTTCCACCCTTTCCATAACTTATGCTATCAAAGATACTCTCAATTTCTTCTTCTTTTTCTACTTTAACATTTATTGGATGTGTATAAATTGTCGAATCTTCAAATTTTGCTTCATATGTATCAACAGCATACATATAATTTGATCCAATATTATCTTCATTTAATAATTCATCCATAGCTTTATATGCCATATATGTTGCAAAAGATTCATTTAACCAAAGATCATCCCACCATTTCATAGTAACCAAATTTCCAGACCATTGGTGCCATAATTCATGAGCTATAACATTATATATTCTTAATCTCTGTCCATATGAATAATAATCTTCTTTATATAACAGTGCAGATTCTCTAAATGTAATTGCACCCCAATTTTCCATTGCCCCAGCAGCAAAATCTGGTATTGCAATTAAATCCAATTTTTCTAATGGATATTCTATTGAAGAATAATTTTCATAATATTTTAATACTTTTTTTGCCCAATCTAAAGAGTTTTCTCCATCTTTAGCTTTACCAATATCAGTAACAATTCTTATTTTCTTATTTTCATATTTATCTTCTAGATAATCAAATTTTCCTATTCCTAAATATAATAAATATGTAGACATTGGTGGAGTTTTCTTAAATTTTACAATTTTATAATCTTCATTTGTTTCTTCATTTTCTATTTCTGTATTAGATATTACATCATAATCTTTATCTACCTTTACTTCTAATTCAAATTCTGCTTTAAATTCAGGTTCATCAAAACATGGAATGAAATATCTTGCATATGTAGGTTCAAATTGTGTAGTTAATATTTTATCTTTTCCTTTACTTAAGTAAAATCCAATTAGATCATTTCTTATCTTTCCTCTAAATTTTATATATAATTTCTTTTTTCCATAATATTTACTATATAGATTTATTTCAATTGTTTCATTATCTATACTTTTAAAACTTACCTTTTTATTGTCCAATTTTATTAATTCTATTTTTATATCTTTTGAATGTAAATATATTTTATTTGTTGGTTTATTTATATTAATCTCTATATTTTCTTCTCCTCTATATTCTAAATTATTAATATCTATATCTAATTTTATATAATATTTGATTGGTTTTACATCCTTAGGTAATCTCATTAATATATAAAATATTACGATATATTTTTAATATGAATAAGGTTTACAAATTTCTTGATCTTCCAATAACAATATGGCTAATAGTTATACTCTTTATAGTATATATTATAGAATTAATAAATCCACAAATATTAAATTTAATTGCTTTTCATCCATATTATGCTATAAAATATCCATGGATGTTTATAACATCTATTTTTGGAGATTATAATTTAAGCCAGTTATTTTTTGATGGATTAGCCCTGTTTTTTCTTGGTTTATTATTTGAATATTTATATGGAAGTAAAGATCTTTTAATATTATTTTTCTTATCTGGTATTGTTGGAAATATATTCTTTTTATTTCAAT